>CBIHPU010000007.1:0-20385 GCA_966211935.1 uncultured bacterium
CGCCGTTCAATCTCATCAGTTCAGTTTCGGCAGCTTTCGCTTCATAACGTGCATTCACCAAACGCACCTGCGCTTCGTCAAAACTTTGTTGTGCCTGTTTTAATTCAACAGATGTGGTTGTTCCAAGCCGGAACGCCTCCAACGCAACCTCCGCGTTTTCTTTCGCTGCCAGGTAATTATCTTCCTCCAGTTTTAAAATTTCCTTCGCATTAGTAAAATTATTGTAAGCGCGCAACACATCCGCTTCAACAGTAATCTTTATCGATTCAAGAACCAGTTTTGAATTCTCCAACTGCAGCTCACTGTTTTTAATGAGACGCCTGTTATTGCCCCCATTAAAAATGTTCCAGCTCGCAATAAGTCCTCCATTAAGGCCAAGATTCTGGTTCAACAAAATAAATCCGGCCTGTGTTTCTGTTCTGCTGTAGGCGTAATTTGTATTGAATGCAAGTCGCGGATACAACAGCGAGCGTGTTTCTTTTAGAGAGAACTCTGCGATGCGGATATTCTGCTGCTGAAAAACAAGCTGCCGGTTTTGTTTCATTGAAGTAGTTTTCAATTCTTCATACTGTGGAGCGTAATCAAGCACAATTGTGTCCTGCACTTCAAACTTTGTGTCTGCCGCTTTGCCAAGCAACATATTCATGTTGATCCTGGTGATATTATAATCATTCTCAATCGTCAGAAGTGTGGAGCGTTGTTCGTTCAGATCAACTTTAGCCTGCAGATAATCGAGCTTTGAGCCTGAACCGATCTTCCATTTTGTCTCAGCGATCTTCAATCGTTCTTCATAAAGCACTATCGCATTGTTCGTCGCTTTTATCAGTTGTTTCTGTTTTACAAGTGTGAAATAATTATCCAATACCAATTGTATTGTGTTTTCAACCTGTATTTTCAACTCAGTTTCACTCAGATTGTATTGCTCTTTTAAACGATCATATGCTGCAAACATTCTCATCCCATCAAACAAGACCCAGGTTATTC
Source organism: uncultured bacterium (assembly GCA_966211935.1). Lineage (GTDB taxonomy): Bacteria > Bacteroidota > Bacteroidia > B-17B0 > Aurantibacillaceae > AM-1111. The sequence continues at coordinate 985 of CBIHPU010000007.1, forward strand.
CGATTCCCGCGTTAGCGCTTGAGCTTACTGCTCCTTTTCTGTCTACCTGTGTTCCGTTCAGAAATTCCTGCTTTGTGTTGTTGGTGGACCAGGTGCCGCCCGCGTTAAGATTCACCTGTGGCAACATGCCCGCGTTTCCTTTTGATGCATCATTGGCCGCGATCTGTGTAACATTACGTTGTGTGAGAATTGAATAATTCTTCTTCAGCGCTTCACTAATGGCGTCTGCAGGAGAAAGTATCTGTGCGTTTATCATTAAAGATAAAAACGTCAATACGATTATGTGAAATATTTTATTTCTCTGCATGTTTGAAGTCTTTTTTCGAAATGTAACTATAGAGCGCCGGTATTACATAAAGCGTGAATATAAGCGCCACTAAAATTCCACCGATGATCACAATTCCCATTCCCATTCTGCTCTTCGCTCCTGCTCCCAGCGCTAACGCAATTGGCAAGGCTCCCAACACTGTTGCAAGACTTGTCATTAATATCGGGCGTAGTCTCATGGATGCGCCTTCAATTATAGCTTCTGCTTTTGTCTTTCCACGCTCACGTAATTTGTTTGTGAACTCCACAATCAGAATTCCGTTTTTGGTGACAAGGCCAATCAGCATAATTAATCCTATCTGGCTGAAAAGATTCCATGTCTGATTGAAATACCAAAGTGAAATCAGGGCGCCGGAGAATCCGAGCAATATTGTTGCAAGAATAATGACGGGATCTCTGAAACTTTCAAACTGGGCCGCGAGAATTAAATAGATCAGTGATATCGCAAGTATTAAAGTGAAAAGAAAATTGGAGGAGCTTTCCTCGAAGTCACGTGATGGTCCTGACAACGCGGTTGTGAATGTGTCGTCCAGAACTTTTTCTTTGATTTCACGCATCGCGACAATTCCTTCTTCCAGGGTTTTGCCCGGCGCGAGTCCCGCAGAAATTGTCGCCGACATTTCAGTGTTATAGCGGTAACGTTGTGGCGTACTGCTTTCTTCCGCTGTCTTCACAAGGTTGTCAAGTTGTATCATTTTTCCTTCAGCGTTGCGGATATAAATTGAAGAAAGATCGAGAGGATCGTCGCGGTTCTCACGACTCAACTGACCAATAACCTGGTACTCTCTTTCATTCATGGTAAAGAAAGCAAAACGTTGTCCGCTCAACGCAAGCTGAAGTGTTTGTGCAAGGTCAATGTTACTTACCTGCAGTTGTTTTGCTTTCAGCGTATCAGGAATAATTTTTAATTCAGGTCGCGTAAATTTCAAGTTCACGTCCGTAACCTGGAAAGTGGAATTTTTACTCGCCTCTTCCATGAATTTTGGAAGCGACGCTTTTAATTTTTCAAAATCATTGCATTTGATGATGAACTGAACCGGTAAACCACGTGTTCCCCCTGCCGAAATTGTTTGTTCGTGAATTACAAAAATTTTCGCTTCAGGAAATTTTTTTGTCGCCTTCATCAGGTAATCCGCTATTTCCTGCTGTGATCTTTTTCTTTCATCAGGCGGACCAAATACGAGCCTGACAAATCCCGTGTTTACGGCACCACTGCCCGTAAAGCCTGGCGCTGTAACTGTCAGCATTACCTTTTTTTCTGGAATGGAGTCATTTACAAAATCTGTTAGTTTCAGCATGTAATCATCCGTATACTCATAGGAACTTCCTTCGGGGGCCGTTACAGCCATTCTGAACCAGCTTCTGTCATCAAGTGGTGCAAGTTCTGCAGGTATCGCCATGTATGTAACGATCGTTAATACTACTGAAATTATAATTATGATAAAGGCCCACCATTTTTTTCTCATAAACGCGGTAAGCGATCTTTCATAGGTTTCACTCAGTTTCTGAAAGAACGGTTCTGTTATTTCATAAAACCTGCTGTGTTTATGTTTCGAATTTTTTCGTACCAGTTTCGCGTTAAGCATTGGCGTTAATGTAAGCGATACAAACGCGGAGATCAGCACGGCGGACGCAAGCACAACGCCAAATTCACGGAATAATTTTCCAACAAATCATTCAATAAAAATGAACGGAAGAAATACAGATGCAAGCGTAACTGAAGTAGAAATGACGGCGAAGATAATTTCATTGGATCCTTTGATCGCTGCTTCCATTGGCGATAATCCTTCTTCTCTCTTTTTAAAAATATTTTCAGTGACAACAATTCCATCGTCCACAACCAGTCCGGTAGCAAGAACTACTGCAAGCAGGGTTAATACGTTTATGGAGTATCCCATTACATACATGATAAAGAAAACTCCTATCAATGAAACCGGTATATCAATTAAGGGACGGAAAGCAACAACCCAATCGCGGAAGAATAAATAAATTATCAGGATAACAAGTATGATCGCGATAATTAATGTTTCTCCTACTTCGTTAATTGATTGGCGGATAAATTTTGTATTGTCAAGGGCAATATCCAGCTTATAATCTTTGGGAATCTCTTTTCTTAATTGTTCCAGTCTTTTATAAAATTCGTCGGAGATATCAATATAATTAGCTCCCGGCTGCGGCACAAGTGCAAGCCCTATCATGGGCACTCCTGATTGACGCAGAATGGTTTCTTCATTTTCCGCTCCTAAATGAGCCTCTCCAATATCGCTTAGAAGTACTTGTTTTCCGTTTTCGCTTTTTATCACAAGATTATTAAAGTCTTCTTCTGTATGATAACCGATCATTACCTTAACAGGCATCTCGGTAGTGTTGCCGGAAATTTTTCCTGATGGCAACTCAATGTTCTCACGTTCCAGGGCGCGCTGCACATCAATCGGTGTAATTTGCCTGGAAGCCATCTTTACAGGATCGAGCCAGATGCGCATGGAATAATTTTTCTGTCCCCAGATTTGCACGGTACTCACTCCATTGATATTCTGGAGGCGCGGCGCAATTGTGTTCTCCGCGTAATCACTCACTTCAAGATGCGACCGGCTGTCGCTCTGCAAGGTCATGGAAATAATCGCGTCCGCATTGGCGTCTGACTTTGTTACTGTTGGTCTGTCGGGAACTCCGGGCAATGCTACCTGTGAAACTTTATCGCGCACATCATTGGCTGCAGTTTCCATATCCGTACTCAGATCAAATTCTACAGTGATAATACTTGAACCCTGGTTGCTGGCGGAAGAAATTGAACGCACACCTGAAATTCCATTTATTTTCTTTTCAAGCGGAATGGTAATTTTTTGTTCGATGATGCCGGGATCTGCACCGGGATAATTTGTTCTAACCGTAATAATTGGCGGATCAATAGAAGGAAACTCACGTACCCCCAGAAATTTAAATCCGATAATACCAAACAGAATAATGATAAGGTTCATCACTATGGCAAGTACCGGACGCTTTATGCTGATTGTCGATAGACTCATTGAATTATCTGATAGATGTTATCTTCACCGGACTTCCCTTTTTCAATTGCATGATACCCGATGTAATAACCGTATCACCCTTTTTCAATCCATCCACTACCTGTAAATGTGATTCTGTTCTTACGCCGGCTTTTATCGTTGCTTCTTCTGCTTTTCCGTTTCGCACAACAAAAACTTTTTTTGCTTTCATTATCGTAATCACTGACTCTGTAGGTATAAGCAATGCGCTGTCATTCTTACTCAGTGCCAGATCGATTTTTACTATGGCGCCCGGAATATTTCTTCCATCAGGATTTTTTGCAAGCGCCCTTACCTGCAATGTTTGTGTTGTAGCGTCAACATTAGGTTCAATAGCCGAAATTACAGCGGCGTGTTTTCTGTCGCTGTTTTCAGAAGTAAAATATATTGAATCACCTAAACTTACCTGGTCAGCGTAACGTTCAGGAATATAAAAATCAAGTTTCAGCGGATCAGTTTGACGGATACTTGTTACCTCTGTGGCGGGAGTTACATAACTTCCTTCTGTAATTGTAGTCAGCCCTATTATTCCATTGAATGGAGCAAGTATCTGCGTTTCGTTTATTTGCGCCTGGAGTAATTCTATATCGGCTTTCAATGCATTTAATTCTGTCAGAGAAGCGTCATAATCCTGCTGGCTGATGCCGCTGATTGCAAGAAGTTTTTTCAGACGGCCCTCTTTGTCTGTAGCGAGTTGTTCCTGCAGTTTTAATTTTTTTAATTGCGCCTGCATAACCGCGTCGTTCAGCTTCAGCAACAATTGTCCCTTCGTAACCTTCGTTCCTTCCTTAAAAAATATTCCCGTTACTTTACCGGCGCGCTCAGGCATCAGTTTCACCTCGTTGTTTGCCAGCAGTGTTCCCGTAATAAAAATCCTCTTATCCAACTGTTGGGGTTTTACTACCGTGGCGCTCACAATAACAGGTCCCTGTGACTGTCCAGGGCCGGGTCCCTTCATTTCTTTTTTCTTCCCGGGAAAGAAAATAAATTTAACGGCAAGCAGTGCGCCGGCTACAAGAATGATCAGGATAATATTTTTGGTTGATTTCATTTTTTCCTTTTGGATTTTTTTAGATTGAGGATGATCTCGTCTGCAGGCTCACTCCCTAAATTTTTACTGACCAAACACAAGCATCGGAAAAATTCCTCCGATTCTTTTTTATTTAATCCTTTGATCGCTGTTTGATTCAGATCATTAATGGCCTTATAAATTTGTGGAAGCTTCTTTTTTCCTTTTTCTGTCAGCTCAAGAAAAACCTCTCTTCTGTCTTTCGCGTTTTTAACTCTTACAAGATATTTATTATCCGAGAGGTAATCTACCACGCGCACCATGCTCGCTTTGTCCATTTTCATTACATCGCATAAATGTTGCTGGGTGCAGCAAGGTGTTTCAGCTACAACTATCAGGGGGGAAAAGTGTCTTTCAATATCCAGCTTGCTCAGGCGGCGGGTAAGCGCGCCAAAGTAGAGCTTGGTAAGCCGCCCAAAATGCCTGCCTAATGGTAGATCGCTCATTTGCTGTTTAACCCGACTTTGAGATAGTGGCTGCAAATATAGTTGTTTGTGCAAATAGTTAGCATTGTAAACTAATTTTATTTTTATAGGAACATGCTTTTGGGATGTACGAATATAATCGCGGAGAATATGGGAGCGTTATTTATAATTGGCTTAAATTTGGTTAAATAGTTAAAGTTTCTGTTTCAGCCAGGCCAACATTTCGCATACTTGAATAAGCCGCATAAAAAAACCTTTTTTTCTTAGTAATTTTGCTTTCTGTGATCAGCGATTTCCCCGAAAATATTCAGCTTACATTAAGAGCTTTGCCGGATGAGCCGGGTATTTATCAGTACCTTGACAATGAAGGCAAATTTTTATATGTGGGCAAGGCGAAGAACCTTAAAAAAAGGGTTACGTCTTACTTTACAAAAGAGCAGGAGAGTTCTCGTCTTCGTTTGTTGCTGAAAAAAACAGTCGAGATAAGAACCATAGTTGTCAAAAGTGAGTCTGATGCTTTGTTTTTGGAAAATAATCTGATTAAGGAACATCAGCCGCGTTATAACGTGAACCTGAAAGATGATAAAACTTATCCCTGGGTTGTTATAAAAAACGAGAAGTTTCCAAGAATGTTTTATACGCGGAACCACGTTCGTGATGGAAGTGAATATTTTGGGCCCTACGCTTCTGTAAAAATCATGCATGCCATGCTGGACCTGATTCGTTCGCTCTTTCCGATGCGAACCTGTCCGTTGAAACTATCGATTGAAAATATTGAAGCAAAAAAATTCCGCACCTGTCTTGAATATCATATTGGTCGTTGTAAGGCCCCTTGTGTGGGTTTGCAATCGGAAGAAGAGTATGCTGAAGGAATTAAGCAGGCAAGGCATATATTAAAAGGAAATTTTTCTGGTGTGTTGAGGGAGATGAAGCAAAAAATGCAAATGTATGCGGAGCATCTGGATTTTGAGAAAGCGCAGCAATTAAAAGATAAAATTGAGCAACTTGAAAAGTACCAGGCAAGGAGCATGGTGGTGAGTTCAAGCGTGCGTGACGCGGAAGTGTATTCCATTATTTCTGATGAACATAGTGGCTTTGTAAATTTTTTAAGAGTGAAAGATGGCGCGGTTATCCAGGGACTGACCTATGAGATCAAAAAGAAGCTGGAAGAAACGGACGAGGAATTATTGTTATTCGCTATCCGGGAATTAAGAATGAAGTTAACTGATCTGGCAAAGGAAATTATTGTTCCATTTATACCTGAGTTCGAAATTGAAGGTGTAGAATTTTTTGTGCCTAAGGCAGGCGAGAAGAAACAGTTGCTGGAACTGAGTATTAAAAACGCGGAGCAGTTCAGAAAAGAAAAAGACAAGCAATCAGAGCTGGTGGATCCGGAGCGACATACAAAAAGAATACTTTCAACAATGATGAAGGATCTACGGCTCACCGAAGAGCCAAGACATATTGAGTGTTTTGACAATTCGAACATTCAGGGAGAATTCGCGGTGAGTGCAATGACTGTTTTTAAAGATGCCAAGCCCAGCAAGAAAGATTACAGGCACTTTAATGTGAAAACAGTTGTTGGGCCGGATGATTTTGCAACAATGGAGGAAGTGATCTATCGCAGGTACAAGCGTGTTCTTGAAGAACAACAGCAACTTCCGCAACTCATCGTTATTGATGGAGGCAAAGGGCAACTCAGCGCGGCCTTAACGTCTTTGGATAAACTTGGATTATCAGGGAAAGTCGCGGTAATAGGAATTGCAAAACGTCTGGAGGAAATTTATTATCCGGGTGATTCACTTCCACTTTACTTAAATAAAAAATCGGAAACTTTAAGAATCATACAATATATAAGGGACGAGGCTCACCGTTTTGGAATTACTCATCACCGTAAAAGAAGAGGTAAAGGATTAATCAAAACTGAACTTAACGATATTAAAGGGATCAGTGAAAAGACTTCCGAAAGATTATTGTCTGTATTTAAATCCGTAAAAGAAATTAAAGAAAGAGGTGAGGAGGAACTTGCAGCAGTTATCGGCAAATCAAAGGCAAAACTTGTAAAAGATTATTTTAATACTTCAAAAACGTCCACTTCATGCTAGAGTTTTCCTTTTCGCCATTTCCGGTTATTGAAACAAAAAATTTAATCCTGAGAAGAATGACATCAGATGATGCCCCAATATTTTTTGCTTTTCGCTCAGATCCAGAGATCATGAAATTTATAGATCGTCCTCTTGCATCTTCCATTGACGAAATTCATGCTTTGATCGATTTGATAGACGGGGGAATAAATTCGAATAGTACTATTGGATGGGGAATTGAGTCGCGCGCTACAAGCAAATTTGCGGGAACTGCGAGCTTCCATAGAATTTATCCGGAACACCACCGCGCTGAAATTGGTTACATGCTCGGAAAAGAATATTGGGGGAAAGGGCTTGCTTCCGAAGCAGTAAACGCTCTTGTTCAATTTGGTTTTTCTACAATGAAACTTCATTCAATTGAAGCGAATGTAAATCCTGCCAACTCCGGGTCAATACGAGTACTTGAGAAAAATGGTTTTGTAAAAGAAGCGCATTTCAAAGAAAACTATTACTCGAAAGGAAAATTTCTTGATTCAGCAATCTATTCTCTGGTTTCCACGGATAAACTTTAAATTTTACTTCTGCTTGATCCCGGATAACATTTTGCGTAATGTTTCGAGATCAGGTTGATGGAGAAGAATTTATTTTTTCTCCAACAATTCTGTACGCGTCGCGAAAAGGAATTCCCTGCATAACCAGTTTGTTCACTTCTTCCACGCTATGCAGGTGCGCATATTTAGTATCCTCCAGGATATTTTTGTTCACTTCAATTTTACCAACCATTAGATTCATAATGTCAAGACATGATTTTAGTTCGCTGATAGCTGGAAACAAAACCTGTTTTGTCAATTGCATTTCCCTGTGATAGCCATGAGGTAAGTTACTGCAAAGCAGCGTAAGCTGATTTGGCGCACCCTGAATAAGATTACATTTTCCTCTGATAAGTTCAAACACATCAGGATTTTTTTTGTGTGGCATTATACTGCTGCCCGTTGTAAGTTCAGACGGAAGACTGATGAAGTTAAAGTTCTGACATAAATAAAGACAGGCATCGTAACTGAATTTGCTGAGTGTTGCGGCTATTGTTGCTAACGACCATGCAACTTGTTTTTCCGTTTTTCCTCTTGTCATTTGCGCGTATACCGGGTTCTCATTGATCCCGGAGAAATGTAGCTGGTTTGCGGTGAATTGTTTGTCCACCAAAAAATTACTTCCATATCCCGCGGCGCTGCCTAATGGATTTTTATCGCAGATCTTGTAAACCGCATTAAGCAATTCAAGATCTTCTTCCAGACTGTCTGCATAAGCCCCAAACCAAAAGCCAAAAGTAGATGGCATTGCAATCTGGAAATGAGTATAACCAGGAAGAGGAATCGCTTTGTACGTTGAAGATTGAAGGTATAATGTCTCCTGTAATTTTTTAACCAACGCGGCAATTTCTATCAGTTCATCTTTCAGGTAGAGTTTAATAGCGGTTAAAACCTGGTCGTTTCTGCTGCGTGCTGTATGAATTTTTTTACCTGATTCTCCTGCAAATTTTGTGAGCAGCAGTTCAATCTGTGAGTGAACATCTTCCACTCCCGTTTCAATGACAAATTGGTCTTCGGTGATAAGATCCGAAATTAAGTCGAGTCCACGAAGGATCTCGGAAAGTTCTTGACCTGAGAGAAGTTTTATTTTATGAAGCATACGCGCGTGTGCTCTGCTTGCCGCTACATCGTATTTCGACAGGGCGAGATCAAATTGTGCGTCATTACCGATGGTGAATTTTTCAACCGCATTGTTGATTGAGAAATTTTTCTGCCATAGTTTGTTTTCCATTATATTATTTCGTTCAGGAGTTTAATATATAAGTTGAGTCCCTCTTCAATTTCTTTGAGGTAAATAAATTCATCTGCAGAATGACTTCTGGCTGAATCACCAGGGCCAATTTTTAGTGAAGGAAAATTCATCAATGCCTGATCGCTTGTTGTTGGCGAGCCATATGTTTTTCTTTTGTATTTCAGACCGGCTTGCACTATTGGGTGGTTCGTAGAAATGCTGGAAGGCTGCAATCTGAATGATCGGGGCGTAACTGTACAGTTGGTTTGTTTCTGAATTGTTTTAATAATTTCCTCGTTGCTGTATAATTCATTTATGCGGACATCCACAGTAAATTTGCATTCATCAGGAATCACATTGTGCTGAGTACCGGATTGTATCATGGTTACACTCATTTTTATGGGGCCGAGCAGATCAGATACTTTTTTGAATTTGAATGTATTAAACCATTCAATTTCTTTCATTGCTTTGTAAATGGCGTTCTCGCGTTCTTCTCTCGTCGCGTGACCCGAGTTACCGTTAACCGTGCAATCAAGAACCATGAGTCCTCTTTCCGAGATAGCGATGTTCATGTTTGTCGGTTCTCCCACTATAGCCAGGTCTATTTTTCCAAGTTGTGGTAAAATACTTTCAACTCCATCTCTGCCTGAAATTTCTTCTTCCGCCGTTGCTGCAAAAATCAAATTGTATTTTAAATCTTTTCTTTTCGTAAAATATAAGAATGTTGACAAAAGTGAAACCAATGCGCCGCTGGCATCTGTGCTGCCCAATCCAAATAATTTTCCATCTTCCATATCGGGGGAAAACGGGTCGCGCGTATAACTTTTATTTGGACGAACTGTATCGTGATGTGAGTTCAGCAGAATAGTCGGCTTGTTCTCATCATAGAATTCATTTTTTACCCACACGTTGTTTTTGTGCCGGTTAACTTCGCAACCTTTGCTGTAAAGGAAATGATCAAGCAATTGCGCTGTTTTGTCTTCTGTTTTACTGAATGAAGGAACTTTTATCAGTTCGGTCAGCAGTTCAACTGCTTCAGCGTACAGCATTTTCTCATTTGGTAAGCAGAGTGCCTTTTGCATGATTGGGTTGAATTAGTGATGAAAGATCAGATGATTTTCCTATTACAACGGAACTTACTCCTGATTCGATTGCAGCGAAGGAATTTTCAATTTTCGGGATCATGCCTTCCGTGATCATATTTTTTTGTTTCAGTGTCCTGTAACCCTGCAGGTCAATTTTAGATATTACGCTATGGTCATTATCAGGATCCGAAAGAACGCCACTTTTTTCAAAGCAATAAACAAGTTTGGTTTTATACGCTACAGATAAACTTTTTGCGAGTGATGAAGCAACACTGTCGGCGTTTGTATTTAGCAATTGTCCCGCCACAGTTGAAGTTATGGGTGACACTATTGGACAAATATTGTGATTCAGAAAGAACATCCACTTTGCTGACGAAATTCCATTGTCCCTGATGTCACCGACATATCCATAATCAATTTCTGCGACAGGTTTTTTCATTGCCGGAATCAGGTTAAGATCCGCGCCGCAAACTCCTATAGCTTCGCAACCCAACGCGTTTAGCAGGGCAACAATTCTTTTGTTTATCCATCCGGCGTAGGTCATGGTTGCCAGTTTTAAAGTTTCTGCATCAGTGATGCGTCTGCCTTGTTCAATTTTGGTTTTAATACCAAGTTTTTCCGCGAGTGCAGTTGTTATGTTACCTCCTCCGTGAACCAGGATCTTCTTTTCTTTAATCTTTGAGAAATCCTCAATGAATTTGAGCAACAGCTTGTCATCGTTAATTACGTGTCCGCCGATTTTAATAATGTGCAATGTTTCCATGGTGCGAGAGAAGTGAATTGATTTGTGATTCTGTATCTTTATTTTGATTCCCGTTTGGAACATCCCTCAGCGCCCCCAGCATTTTCCTTAAAACTACCATCGCCGATGTCACACGGTTCTCCACCTGTTCCTTTATCAATGTGTTTTTACTGTTCATTATAAAATCCGGTAATTCCAGATTTCTTCTCACCGGAAGACAATGCATGATTTTTGCTTTCTGCGTCAAACCGTATTTCTTTTCGTCTAAAATCCAATTTTCTTTCACTTCCGGCATTTTGCCATATTGCTCAAATGAACTCCAGTTTTTTACATAAACGATGTCTGCGTCTTTTAACGCCTCTTCCTGATTGTGATACACTTTTATATTCTTTACAAAATCAGGAGACAGATCATATTCTTCCGGATTTGCAATGCAGAATTCTGCGTCAATAGCAGGCATCCATTCACAAAAGGAATTTGCAACGGCCTGCGGTAAAGCTTTTACATGCGGCGCCCAGCTTAAAACTATTTTCGGTTTTCTTTTTTCCTTCCAGTGTTCCTGGATTGTTATTATGTCTGCAAGACTTTGTAAAGGATGTCGCGTTGCGCTCTCAAGACTAATTACAGGAACTGTTGTGTGGTGCATAAGCTGGACCAGCATTTTTTCACTATAATCATCCTCTTTGTTTTTTAAGCTGGCGAAACAACGGATTCCGATAATGTCACAATAAGTGGATAGTACCATTGCGGCTTCTTTGATATGTTCGGTTGTATTTCCGTTCATTACGGTTTCATTGTCCCACTCAATGGCCCATCCTTCTTTGTCAAGATTCATGACCATTGCATTCAATCCAAGTAATTGCGCCGCCTTTTGCGTACTTAATCTTGTTCTTAAACTGGGATTAAGAAAAATCAAACCAATTGTTTTTCCTTTTCCAGTGGATGTATATGATGAGATGTTTTTTTTAAGTTCAATCGCTTCCTTCAGTAAAGCTTTTACATCGATAACATCATGTATGGTGGTGAAATGTTTCATAATCGAAATTTAAAATGAATTAGTTTGTTTGTTTTTTCAAACTGTTATCTTCTGTCATGTAAGTCGCGCGTTGCGTAAATCGCTCAATGAAATAACTGATTTCCGGAAGTTTAATGTTTAAGGCCGGAAGGATTCTTAAAGTTTTTGGATTTGAAGAATTGCCGGTGAAGATTCCATCTTTTTCCAAGAGTGTGCTTCGGATAGTAGCGGCTTCAATTTCAAATTCTATTCCAAGCATTAAGCCTTTTCCCCGCACTTCCTTCACTCCTGGAACTGATAATAATTCATTTTTAATAAGATTTCCTTTCTCCGCTGCGTGATGAATCAGATTTTCTTTATGTATTACGTCAAGCACTGCAATCCCCGCGGCACATGCTAAATGATTGCCGCCGAAAGTTGTTCCAAGCATGCCCTTAACCGCTTTGAATTTTTCTGAGATGAGTACTCCAGCAATCGGAAATCCATTTCCCATGCCTTTTGCTACTGTTATCAGATCAGGATTTATTCCTGCATATTGATGAGCGAAAAATTTACCTGTTCGTCCGTATCCACTCTGCACTTCATCAAGTATCATTACGGCACCGGTATTCTCACAAAATCCTTTGATGAGTTTTAGAAATTCCGCTTCCGGTTCAATCACTCCTCCAACGCCTTGCGTCCCTTCAATTATTACTGCGGCAATTTCATCATTCATCGCTTCAACCAATCTGTCCGCGTCATTCATTGGAAGAAAAACGACCTGGTGATCTGAATTCACTTTGGCGCGGATTTTTTTGTCATCAGTTGCAGCAACTGCAAGCGATGTTCTTCCGTGAAAGCTTTTTTCAAAAGCGATTATTTTTTTTCTGCCGGTATGAAATGAAGCCAGTTTCATGGCATTCTCATTCGCTTCAGCTCCGCTGTTGCATAAAAACAAAGAATATGAATTGTAACCACTTAACCTGCCCAGTTTGTCTGCAAGCTCCTCCTGCAACTCAATTTTAACTGAATTAGAATAAAAAGACATCTTGTCTAACTGTTCCTTAAGCTTCTGAACGTAGTGGGGATGGGAATGTCCAATGCTGATCACACCGTGACCACCATACATATCAAGATATTTCTCTCCTTTTTCATCCCACAACCAGCTACCCTGCGCTTTTACTGGATTTACATTGCTGATCTGATACACTTCAAATGGTTTCATTATGCTGCATTTTAAAATACTATTCCCTTTAATTGCAAACCTGCATTTTCCGCAAAGCCAAACATTACATTCATGTTCTGCACAGCCTGACCACTTGCTCCTTTCAGCAGATTGTCAATTACAGATGTCACGTTAATTTTTCCATCTACTGCCTGAACCTGTAAAAAACAGTTATTTGTATTAACAACCTGTTTTACTTCAGCTTCAAACGGAATCACTTTCACAAATGGCTTTCCTTTATAAAATTCACTATACAATTTCGTTGCCAGCTCAGTGTTCAGCTCACTGTCACAATAGATATTCGCGCTGATGCCTCTCGTAAAACTTCCGCGGTAAGGCACAAAATTTAATTTGCATGAAAAATTTTTCTGAAGTGTTTTAATGGATTGCGATATTTCCGGAATATGCTGGTGTGTAAAAACTTTATACACACTCATGTTGTTTTGTCTTTTGGAAAAGTGAGTTGACGAAGAAAGAGCCTGGCCGGCGCCTGTTGATCCTGTTGTTGCGGATATGTGAATGTCGCTTGTAAGATTTCCCTGCTGAGCCAATGGCAATAGTGAAAGCTGTATTGCCGTTGCAAAACATCCCGGATTGGCGACTCTTTGCGCGTTTTGAATTTCTGTTTTGTGGAGCTCAGGTAACCCGTAAACCCAATCATTGTTTAAACGGTGATCATTTCCCAGGTCAATGATCCGCGTCTTGTCAGAAAATATATTTTCTTTCAGAAACTTTTCAGATTCTCCATGACTCAAACAGACAAAAACCAGATCTGTATCCGCTATTATTTTATTTGTGAAATGCAGTTCAGATTCTCCATAGAGGTCTTCGTGCACTTTCCAAACGGGCTGACCTCCGGAACTTCTGCTGTAAGGAAAAATTGTTTTTACGTGGGGATGATTCAAAAGGATACGTAACAATTCACCCCCCGTATAACCGGATGCCCCGATAATTTGTATGCTGATTTGTTTTTTCATTTAAGGTGTTCAACTATTATTCCCAATTGGACTGAACTGCAGTATTCGCGCTTTTTGTTCGTTGTTTCATGTTGTTTACCTTGTGCCAGATGGATGTTTGATTTCCGAATATCTTCGTGAATCCTTTAACGTCGTCTCCGCTCCAACTGTTATTCATTTCGCCATAAGAGCCGAATTTATTGTTCATCAGATCGTGCCTGCTTTCAATTCCTTCAATTGTAAAACGGTTGGCATGAAGGGTAATAAAAACTTTTCCGCTTACGGTTCTTTGAGTATTGTGCATCATGATTTCCATATCGCGCATTACAGGATCAAGAAAATGTCCCTCATGCAGCCAGTTTCCATACCATGCGGATAGCTGATCTTTCCAATATAACTGCCACTTTGTAAGTACATGTTTTTCCAATTGGTGATGTGCCTTGATGATGATCATCGGTGCCGCGGCTTCAAAACCGACTCTTCCTTTTATTCCAATTATGGTGTCGCCGACATGTATGTCTCTCCCAATTCCAAATGGCGCAGCTATTTTGCTGACAAATTCGATTGCTTCTGTTGGATGATCGAATTCTGTGTCGTTAACTTTATACAACTCGCCTTCATTAAATTCAATTGTTAACGCTTCAGATCTGGTTTTACTTATTTGTGTTGGCCAGGCTGTTTCAGGCAATGGCAGGGCTGAAGTGAGTGTTTCTCTTCCGCCGACTGAAGTTCCCCAAATACCCTTGTTGATGCTGTAAGCTGCTTTTTCATAATTCATTTCCACGCCCGCTTTTTTCAGGTAGGATATTTCTTCTTCTCTTGAAAGTTTCAGATCACGGATCGGTGTAATAATTTCTTTTTCCGGAACAAGTATGTTGAATACCATGTCAAATCTCACCTGATCGTTTCCCGCCCCGGTGCTGCCATGTGCAATGGCGTCGGCGTTAACCATTTCCGCATATTCGGCAATTGCTATTGCCTGACAAATTCTTTCCGCGCTAACTGATAAAGGATAAGTTCCGTTTTTCAAAATATTTCCGTAGACCAGAAAGCGGATCACTTTTTCATAGAATTGGTTACGCATGTCGATGCAGAAAAATGAAGCTGCGCCCAATGACAGAGCATGCTTCTCCATTGTTTCAATTTCCGTATCAGTGAACCCACCTGTATTTACAGTAATCGCGTGTACTTCCACGTTTTTTTCTTTGCTTAGATAAACTGCGCAAAAACTTGTGTCCAGCCCTCCACTGAAAGCAAGAACGATTTTTTTTACTTGATTACTCATGATTTTGGATTTATGGGTTAGTTTGTTTAGTTACTGGTAAAGTTTCCTGGCTTTTAAAGCCGAATTTCATATAGAGATTTTGTTTGATTCGCTGTATTCTCTCAAGCACCTTGCTTTGTTTTTTAAAGTCAAATGATTCTTTGTTTTTATCCAATGGATCGTAAAGCATTGCTGTACACAGGCAATTTTTTCTTTCTTTACTCTGAAGTATTGAAAAATTAACGCAGCTTTGGCAGCCTTTCCAGAACTCTTTTTCCTGTGTTAGCTCGGAGTAGGTAACGGGCGTATATCCGAGCTCAGAATTTATTTTCATCACCGCAAGTCCTGTCGTCAATCCAAAGATTTTTGCATCCGGGTATTTTTCCCTGCTGAGTTCAAATATTTTTTTCTTGATCGATTTTGCCAGTCCGCTTTTTCTGTAGGCCGGAGCAACTATAAGTCCTGAATTCGCCACATATTGATCGTGACTCCAGCTTTCGATATAACAGAAGCCAGCCCATTCATTTTTTTCAGTCAATGCAATCACCGCTTTGCCCTCAAGCATTTTTTGTTCAATGTATGATGGACTTCTGCGGGCAATTCCGGTTCCTCTTGCTTTAGCCGAGCTTTCCATCTCGTCGCATATTGTATCTGCATAAACAAGATGCGTTTTATCTGCTACCCGTATACTGAATTGTTGCATTCAAAAAACTAATTTTAATGATAACTTATATGAACTAATATTAATTCCACTGAGTCGAAATGAAAATGAAAAAATTAAAAATGCTTATCCGCGCCGTACTTTATTTCAATTTTATTTTTTTTAATTAAGTGAATTCTTTGTTCCTGTTATTGATGTCTGTCACGAATATTTTGCGACCGTGGTTTTACATTTAAAATCCTATGCCATCGCTCATAATCTGAAAGTTTTTTAATGATCTTCGAATGCAGAACGGGATAACCTGAATGTTTATAGATGTAATTTTCTGTTTCAGCAGCATTCGAGAAATTAATTCCTCTTGCTGAGGATCTAATTTTTCAAGACTAATTTGGGGAAGTAATAACAATTTGGATTTTTCCAGGTAAGGTTGTTGACGATTATTTTGCGCTAAGCAAACTCATCAGAGAACGGGATAAATATTTTTTCTATGCAATTGTTTGTTTATCAATAAGGAAATATTGTTTGGTGTTTTATAACCGTGCCAAAAGATCTAATATGTATTGAGGATATAGTTTTAACTTCGCGACAGATTAAAACTGCAGGTGCAAGGTATTCCACGCTTTCCCATTCACGAGGTTGTTGAAGCCGTCAGAAGTAAACTTTCTGAAACGAACATTGTTATACTACAGGCTCCGCCCGGCGCCGGAAAATCAACCATTCTCCCTCTGGAATTATTAAGTGAAACTTTTTTGTCCGGCAGGAAAATGATCATGCTAGAGCCGAGAAGGTTGGCCGCGCGTTCTGTTGCTCAACGTATGGCTTCATTGCTGGGAGAAGACGTAGGGGAGACTGTTGGTTTCCGCATCCGCTTTGAAACCAAAGTTTCTTCCAGAACTAAAATTGAAATTGTTACCGAAGGTATTCTTACGCGCATGTTGCAAAATGATAACGCGCTTGAAAATTATGCATTGGTACTATTCGATGAATTTCATGAACGAAGTCTTAACGCCGATCTTTCTCTCGCTCTTTGTTTGCAGTCGAAGGAAATTTTAAGACCTAATCTGAAACTGCTGATTATGTCGGCGACACTGGATGGAGATCAGTTGTCAGGTCAACTCAACAATGCTCCAATTGTTACGAGTCAGGGAAAAGAATTTCCTGTAAAAATTATTTATGCGAAGGAAAATTCTAGTGACCCGCTTCCTGTTCAAATGGTGCAGGCAATAAAAAATGCGCTGAATGCACAGAAGGGAGACATTCTTGCATTTTTGCCCGGAGCCGGTGAAATACTCAGGACACAGGAAATACTTGTTGATGCAAATGTAAATGCCAAAGTTGTTCCACTGTATGGAGATTTGACATTTTCCAGGCAGCAGGAAGCGATCTTACCGGACAAAAGTGGAATGAGAAAAATTATTCTTTCTACTTCAATTGCTGAAACTTCATTAACCATTGAAGGAGTAACTTCTGTCATTGATAGCGGATACTCAAGGTCTTCCGTATTCGACACCAGGAGCGGATTAAGTAAGTTATCTACTTTTCGTGTTACAAAAGACGCTGCGGAACAGCGAGCTGGCAGAGCAGGCAGACTGGGTCCCGGAGTTTGTTATCGCTTATGGACCGAAGCAACACACTTGCAGTTACAGCCACAGCGTAAACCGGAAATTCTGGAAGCAGATCTTGCTCCGCTTATGCTTGAATTATACAAATGGGGAGCAACTAACGTTAACGAATTAAAATGGATCACTGTTCCACCGGCCGCTAATGTTGCGCACGCGAACGATCTTCTGGAGTCAATTAATGCCATTAAAGATCGGAGAATTACAAGTGAAGGAAAGGAATTGCTGAAATTTCCCACCCATCCGCGTCTCGCGCATATGTTTTTGCAGGCGCAGCAATGGGACAAAAAAGAAAACAACAAAATACATCGTTTACTTGCGGCGGATATTGCAGCGTTGATCGAAGAGAGAGATCCGTTGGAAAGAACAATGGGCGTGGATCTTTATGATAGATTAGAACTTCTTGCCGCATATCGAAAAAAGGATTTTGTATCGGCGGATAAGCGTTTACTTGAGCGTATCGAAAGACTTTCGCAAACATGGAGAAAGTTGTTGGGAGTAGATCTTTCAGACAAATTAAATGATGATTATGTAGCCGGTAAGTTAGTAGCTGCCATTTATCCGGAGCGAATTGCAAAACAGGTTGAGAGAAATAAGCCGTTGTACAAACTTGCAAACGGGAGATCAGCGCGTTTGCCTGAAGGTGACAGCCTGGTTTCACAAGAGTGGTTGGCAATTGCATTGGTTGACGCCGGTCAGAAAGAAGGAAAAATATTTTTAGCCGCCGCGATGGATGTTAATGACGTAGCTCATCTTGCAGAAAAGAAGTTGCGGATGCAATGGGATGAAAGAGAAGGAAAACTTATTTCTCAGGAGGAATTAAGTATTGGTCAGATTCAGCTGAGCGTGAAGTCAGTTAGAAATACAGATGAAAAAAGCAGGATTTCTATTCTGATGTCAGCAATAAAAAAAGAAGGATTAAAAAGTTTTGGCTGGGATGAATATTGTGAGAACTGGCAGGCGAGAGTGATGAGTTTAAGAAAGTGGAACGAAGAAGAAGAATGGCCCGATGTGAGCGATGAAAAATTATTGGATACGATAGAAACGTGGCTGGCACCTTTCCTGATAAATGTAAATACCAGGGAAGATGCAAAAAAACTAAACTGGAAAGAGATAGCGGATTCTGTTTTATCTTTTCAACAACAGCAGCAACTTGCTGTTCTTGCTCCGGAGAAAATTGTTGTTCCTACCGGCTCTTCAATAAAACTTTTATATTTTATTGAAGGAAAAAATCCTGAATTGCATGTGCGGCTGCAGGAAGTATTTGGAATGAAAGATACTCCCGCTATAAATAAAGGAAAAACAAAAGTTGTAATGCATTTACTTTCTCCCGGCTATAAGCCTGTTCAGGTTACACAGGATCTTAATTCATTCTGGAGTTCCGCATATCATGATGTAAGAAAAGAATTGCAAAGAAGATATCCGAGACATGCCTGGCCAGAAAATCCGTTTGAAGCAACACCGGTCCGCGGGCCTCAAAAGAGGAGATGATTTATAGAGTAATTGATATTCGACTTTAAATAAAATGTCTGAGGTTTTAAATAAGAGAAATCTCGTAGGCGACTCCGCAATCAAAAACTGTTGAACTCCAATTTTCTGTCAGGTTATTATTTAATTTGAACAATTCATGTTATGCGCCAGTTCAAATGTGGATTGTAGACGCGCATTGTTTATTTTTACCTATGCGGAAGAAAATTTTAGTAGCTCCATTGGATTGGGGTTTGGGTCATGCCACCCGGTGTGTTCCACTGATTCACGCGCTTCTTTCAAAAGGGCATACTGTTATGTTAGGCGTTACGCCTCTTACAGAAAAAATTTTGGGAGTTGAGTTTCCGCAACTGCAGCAGGTTCAGATTCCGGCAACTGATATTGAATACTCCACTTATTTGCCGGTCTGGGCCAGTATCATGATCGATTATAGTCGTCTGAAAAAAGTTGTGAAGGAAGAAACGGCTTTGGCTGAAAAAATTGTAAAGGAAAACGGAGTCGATAAAATTATAAGCGAAAAACGAAACGGTTTTTTATGCAGGGACGTAAAAAAAAATTTTATAAACAACATGTGGTATGGACACAATGCATGACATA
>CBIHPU010000008.1:0-19958 GCA_966211935.1 uncultured bacterium
CAATAGACTGGACGATAAGAGAAAGCGCAAGAGCGAAGTTGATGGTCTTGGTAAGACGAACATTAAACAAATGGGGCTATCCCCCGGACATGCAGCAAAAAGCAATTGATACAGTGTTAAAGCAAGCGGAGTTGATGGCAGATTTGATTATAAAGAATTAATTACTTACTTGAACCCACTCGATCAAATAGATGATCCTTATAGATTTCAACACATAGTTGCTGAATATTTTCGGTATGCAAAACAATTAAAGCAATTTAATTTCCATGATGTTACTGTTAGGGATAACGGTGTCGGTGCGGACGGGGGATGTGACATTTTCGTGGAGTTCAGCTTTTACGACGCAATTGATTTGCATAACAAACGATGGGTTGTCGAATGTAAATCCCAGAAAAAAGCAGTAAACGACAAGGATATCAATATAAATTCAATTGATGGAATTATTAAATCGAATAATGCACATGGCTATTTATTGGTGTGTAAGTTTGATGCAACTTCCAAACTGAAAAATATCTTTGAAACTATGAGTAAAAATGGCAATTTTAAGTATACAGTGTGGAATGGAAGCCAACTCTGGGGAAAGTTTGTGGAAAGTAAGAGATTAATCAAAGCTTTTTTTCCCGATCATTATAATAAATATTTTATTCAAAATAGTTCCGAGAAGAAATTCAATAAACTTGTATCGCAATTCACAAAAAAATTAAAAGATTAACAATGAGAGCATTTGTTTCATATTCTTTCAACGAGAGTGAATTGCACATTATTTCATTGTTATTTGAACAACTACGAAAAAGCGGTTATATGTTGACTAGTTCTTCAGCACCGCTCATGCGTAAGACTGAATTTTCAATTCAATTATCAGATGTCTTTATCGGAATAATAACGAATAATAGTAAGAGTATTAATCACGTAATTTATGAATGGAAAATAGCTAATCAGAACAAAATAAAATCTATATTGCTTATTGAAGAAGGTGTAAAAGTAGACAATTCAAGAAACATAAGCTTTATTCGGTTTAATCGTAACAAACCTCAGTTAGCTATCGAAGAGCTATTTTCTCTCAGGCCGAAGAAGCAAGTTAGGAAGGTTAAACAAAGTTCTGAAATTGGTGAGGCAATAATTGGTGGCGGAATTTTAGTTGGGTTAGCTGCTTTACTTTCCTTACTTGGAGATAGTAAAAAGTGACGAGAACCTCATAGAATTCTCTACTAGAATTAAGAGTCCCTTTATGATTATATACAAGAAGTTGGCGATTTCGAAACGCAAAACTGCCCGCCACCACTGAACTTGATACGAAGCATAATTGTTTATTTGATTACTGAACCGCCAATTTCTTGTAGGTGCTGTTACCGGATGCCCTTCTGTCTTTTATTGTTTCCAATTTACGATTCCTATTCTTGCTTTTCAAATAAATTATCTATTGTTGCATCTTCATCAAGTTTTGATTCAGCAACATAATGGTTTTCATATTCGTCACTTCGAAGTTCATTCCTTTCAGCTTCATCTAGGTTTTTTTCAACCTTTTGTTTCCAATAATCGGTATCCATATCAACTCCGAAATCATAATCAAATGAAGTGTTTGGGAATAAATTGCTTTTAAGCTCTCGTTCAAGAGAATAAATTTCATCATAAAGGTCGGTAGCAATATCAATGTCCTTAATATATCTTTCGTGTTCATCCTTTAAATTGTCCTCACTAGTTTGTAAAACACTTTCAATAACACCCACCAGCGTATTGAAACCATCGTCAGTTGCGGTATAGTCATCATAATTGTGTTCATATTTTTCGAAGAGTATTGGAATTTGTTTTGCGTTATCAGCATCTGAAATAGAATTCATCATCTTCTCAATAATTGATATAAAGTTTTCCTTGATGTAGTTAAATGACTGTGGGGCATCACCTAAATTAAGAAGACAGTATTCTATACTTTGCAGAATATTTCTCCATCCTTCAGAATAAGATATTTGCTTTAAGTGTGCTAAGAAAAGAGTGTCAACATTTACTTCGCGACAATATCTACATAGCACTTCTAAAATAACTGCGTGCCTTTTGTTTTCCGTGAAACTCTTGTTTCCTTCCTCTTCTATTTTGATTGTTGACTTATAAATTTTATCTCGAATAATTGTCTGTAATTCCTTTTCTAATGGAATAAGTGATTTCTCTGGATTAAATCTTTTTAGTTGTTCAATATAAGACAAACTTGAAATAATACTTTTCCTTTCAGGATATGAATCAGCTACATGCCCAATTAAAAAGTCCGTCAATGAAGGGTTGATAAAAATAAATTCTCTTACCGGTGGTTTTGTATCATGTAGTTTAGATGTTATAAAACCATTGAGAAGAATTTTAGCTGACTCGTTAAATTGGTTAGCATTAATTATTTGATTGTGTTCCGTCTTTTCGTACTCCAACCTATTTTCAAAAGCTGAAAACAAAACAGTTTCAAATGAACTTCCTTCAAATGTAAAAAGAGTAAGGAGCAAACACCGGTCTAAGTAATCAATTTGATTATTGAACGAGTAACGCCAAATCTCTTTTGGATTATTAAGATTATTAAGTATAAATTGAAGATAAGTCTGTGGAGTTAAATTTTCAATTCTTGAATTATCCGTAATAAATTCAATTATTCGGGGAGTGTAATTTTTATGTTGAATAATTACCTTATAAAATTTTTCATTCAAAATACTTTCGTGTAAATCTTCCCTTACACTTTTAAAGTATAGATGATTGTATAATATTAAGGCTTTCTCATATTTGCTATAATCGGTTAACTTTATTTCAAACTGTTGATTTGATAATTTTGAATGACTTATTTTTTCATATCTCTCAACAGCCTGATTTAGAATTACTGTTCGGGTTGTAAGTATCAAATATTTATTGGGTGTATTTCTTACTCTCTCAACAAAAGATGTGAGTTGTGTTTCTGTTTTGTGAGCATTGATTATTTCGTAATAATTAGCTCCTAAAAAATCATCAAAATAAAATAGTTGTTTTTCATCATTGCTTTGAGAAATTATGTCTTCGGCCTCGCTTATATTTTCAACTTTATAGATCTTATGTCCATTTTTTGCTCTATCGCAAAGGATTATTTCTGCTAAGGTTGTTTTGCCGATGCCTGGCTGCCCTGTGATTAATAAAAGTTTTTCTTTCTGAAGTATCTTGTTGGCCTCATCTAATTTTTTAGTTACAACATAGAAAGGAATTTTTTCTTGGATTTTCTCCAACATATACTTTGTTCTTCCTTCAATTGCGTTGTTGACAATTGCATTGAAAACACTTGTGCTTGAAAACCAAAGTTTGAAATATTTTTTTTCAATTTCTTTAAAATCTCCCAAGTAGCCATTCAAATCTTCTTGTCCGATTATATCATTTGAAGTCAAAACAAATGGAGCTAAGATTTCTTTCAGCTCGTCTTTTTGAGTTGCCGAAAGCGTTAAAGACGTAACAACAATGTATCTGTCGGGCTTTAGGTTTTTAATTTTATCAAGCTCTTTGTTTAAAAGAGTGCTCTTAAGTTGAGCAAAGGCAGAACCTATGTAATGCTTTACTTGAACAACAATAGAATTATTGTTTTTTGTTGTTGAACAACGTAAATCAACTCCTCCGTCTACACCAACTTTGAAGTCCTGTAATTCAAGATTGAATTTTGCATTTAACAAGTCCTTCGTTATTTGTTCAAATTCTTTGTCATTAAGTGTGGAAAAATTATAATTCATTTTTTGTCAGTCAGATTGAGGTTGCACTGTCGTCATAGGGTTTCCGGTAACTCCTTTCTTGCCGAAGATTTCCTTCGTCCATGCAACAAACCTATGCCTTGTTGCATTATTTTTTTGTATCATAAAAACTAAATTATTCCAAAATTATCTGTTCTTATTCGGATGTGATTAAGAATCTAATAAAACGAATGTTTTACAGTGGACAAGGCAAAGTAAACGATTTCTAATGTGAAAACAAAAAACCTGGACATGATTTCCATCGGCTTACTGTGTTATTCTGACCGTAATGTAACTCAGACGTCAATGTTGAATAGAAATTTATTATCTGGTACTTGGTTCTTATCTTAAATGCATTAAATTTAATCGCAGAAATTCAAGGTCTCACTTTTAGTAAAGTCTTGTAAAAAAATTACTATTAAAATGAAAAAGAATCTTACTCTACTAGTATTATTACTGTCCTTCGCCTATTCTAACGCCCAAATAGGCGGTTTATTGAACAAAGCCAAAGAAAAGACCGAACAAAAAGCCAAGGAAAAAGCTGAACAGGAATCTAAACAGAAAACAAACAATACAAATTCAGGTTCCACAAATAATAATGACAATAATAATTCCGGCGTGTCTCCAAATTCAGCTAATAATTTAGGCAAAACTTTAAGTGCGTCTGAAAAAGCCTATACCGAATTTCAAAAGAAGAACGTTGTAGACAATGGCATTACCAGTGAAACACATAAATTGTATAACGGTAAAATTGCTTTCTCCAAATCGCCGATAGCTGAAAAACAGGAAGACGCTGGTCAGTTAACGACTTCCTTCATGGCTTCCGATCTTATTTACGCGCGTTTTTATTTACCCAATTCATTATGGAATACTCCAATCTACAAGATAGATTCCATTAACAGTTCGCCTGAAAGAAATTTTTACAGCGAGTTTGCAATAGAGCTGGTGATTGATGGCGTGCCGACAAGTAATAACAAAACTCTTGAAGCGATGAGGATCTATGAGTTTTTCATAAACAGCAAAATGGAGGACTATAAAGAAACAAAGCTTCTCAGCGCGGAAGACAGAACAAAGGTCACCACTGTTGGCTTTGCAATTAATATGTCGCGTGCAGAAATAAATGCATTGGAAGATACAAAAGACGGATACTCTGCTCCGAGCAGTTTTGACGGCGTGAACTGGCCGATGATTGCCAACACACTATCTGCCGGCGAGCATACCATTAAGGTATTGGTATGGCCTGTAAGAGACGCGGGAAAATTAAAAAACTATAAACCTGTATGTGCAGCTGAGTTTAAGTACACTAAAAAAGCCGGCGATCATGTAAAAGTTGGTCCTGATTTAAACAAGTTCACAAGTAAAGCGGCGGCAAAAAATCCAGCTCTGGAAGCAAGTATGCTTAAGGTTGATTATACTTCTTACAGTTCAGATTACACTAATCCCGTTAAAGTAATTTTATTGGACAAGGAGTGGAGTGTTAATACCTATCCGTCAACCGGAAAGCCAGCAAACAGGTACCAGCGCGCTTCTGTTATTTTTAAAGATAAAGACGGCAAATGCTTTATACAAACATGCTGCTGGCTGCAACAAGATCACAACGGCAGTGCCTATGGTCCTTTGTATTTAAGAACTGCGGACGGAAGAGATTTTCAGATAGAATGTAATTAAATATTGCATTGCAAGAAAAAATGGATGTATACTAAAACCCAATTTGGGATTGGTAACTTCATTCTGTAAGTTGTATAACCGGAGGAATAAGGGAAAATGCTGGTCTTGTCTATACCCTCAATTCCATAATCAGCTTAATTCTTCAATAACTGCCTCTGAAAGTCATCAAAGCACTTATTCCGTAAATCCATTAGTTGATTCCACAGAACGAATGAAGATGAATTCGGGAAAGCGTTTTTAGTGCATGAAGCTTTTGTAAAAGGGATAAAATAATTTTCTATCTGCTTTTTGTCCACTTTCAATTTTACAAAGGAAAGCAAATTCATACTTATTAACGTTTCAATTTCCGTTTTATAATTAAGGGTTGGAAAATCTTCCGGCAATAAATAAATGTCTTTCTGAGTGCCAATGCTATTAGAGCTGTCAATCAAAAATTCATTAAAAAACTTAGGCGCAAGTTGCTCGTTATCCAGTTCAAACGGAAATTGAAAATATGGCTCCATCCATAGGAAAAGATTTATTGCTGCTTTCAGCAAATCTAAAGGTTGTACAGTGTCTTCAATAAGAGTAGTATCAAATTTATATTCCTTTAAAAAAGCTCTCACTTCAGGATATTTACAACCCTGAATCCGCTGACATAAGTTATAGAAGTCTTCGCCATTAAGAGATCCGATGTTAAGTCGATTTACAAATAATGATATTGTATTTTCAGTCGGTAATAGTCCCCACGTTCCGGAAATTCTGAATTCGGTATCGCGCCGCACCGGATTCTTCAAGTAAACATTGCCGCTTCCACTCACTTCGAGTAAAAACTGACAGGATTTAATTGATTTTTTCAAGGGGTTAATTATTATAAAATTCTCCGTTTCAGGAGTTCAATAATAGCCTCTGTTTAAAATAAAAACTAATGAGCAAATGTAATAAAGATCTATGGAGCAATTCCATAACCATGTGTCATTAGTCCGTGTATTTCGCTTTTAAGTTTTTCAATCTTCTTATTTCTTTTCTTAATCTCATCCTCTGAAATCCTGATTATGAATCTCAGTTTTTTAATTTCCGGATCAGTTGAGAATTCATTGCCATTACGGACTATAACTCCCAGGTAAACTTCCAGTATTTCGTTGAATTCAATTTTTAGAAGTTGACACAGCTTAAATAACTGAGTGGTGCTTACTCCTACTAATCCTTTTTCAATGCGTAAATAATGCGTTGGATGAATTCCTAATACGCTTGCCACGTAAGCCTGAGTTAAATTCATAGCACGGCGTGCAAGCAATAATTTCAAGCCTACTTCTTTTTTTTGATTGGGGTCCATTGTTATTTGTCTTATCGTTAATAAAAATTGTAACCCACGCCAAGCATTCTAGCGCGTCTATTTTCGTTTCTTAAAATCGAAAGGATTTTCTGAAGAAAAACTGATTCGAGGTTATACAACCTTATTCGGAATTAAGGCAAGTATAATTACAGTGGACGTACAAATTTAAACTATGCTATTTTCCAGACGCATTTTTAACAATCAACACAAATGTTAAAATGTTTCTATTTTTGTGAAAGATAGCTGGAAAAGCCTCAGTAATTCCCACTGTCGTATCATTGAGAGAATGCTCCTATCCAAGGACAATAAAAAGTCATATATATGATTGATATACAATAATTCAAGGCCAACTGTACACTGAATTATGGATGTTTTATGTTAAAAGACAGTATTTGGCTTATCTCAATAGGTTAAATTGATTCGTTTACAGAACTACCGGAATCAACTTTTGTTTTAGAATTTTTATTGCCTAAATCTTTCAATAGCCATTTGTGAATCGGAATTACTTCATGAGTATAATACTTCCAGGACAACTCAGAATTCTTAAGGCCGAGTTTCCGAAGTAAATAATTGAGCCGAACGCTGGAACGATCAAAATTTTGATTTCGGTATTCGTTCAGTGCCTTATATATTGTTTTATCACGACTACTGATCTGCACTCTGTCTCCATCTTTACTGCGTTCAATTTGTTTTCTAAACGATTCAATCGCGTTCCTCGCATCTTCGTATTCTTTCAATTCAATCAAGCTCATTATTTTCAAATACCGCATTCCCAAATCCCATCGGGATTTATCTTTTTGAACTTGTAAGGCCAGGTTTGAAATTCGGTTCGCTTCCCGGAATTTCCCTTCAACAAAATCCAGACAGCCGGAAAAATAAGTGTATTTATCCAACCGTAATTTACCAGCGTCCATCGTGTTAAGGGATAACATCATTTGTAATGTTTCCCTGCACCTCGTGTAGTTTTTAGAATAGAAAGTCGCAAAAAATTCCTGTTCTTTCGCAACAACAAAGGAGAATGATTCATGAGGGAAATAAATCTGTGATTCCCTGGCTGCCTGTGCAGCCTTCTGATAACTTCTTTGCAACAACAGGCATTGACTTAGATTCGCATAAATATGTCCAAACCGTTCAGATTTTTCAACTGCCTTGCTCCTTTTCAAAAGACTAATAATATCCAGGCATATATTGATGCATTCCGCAATTTCATTATTCTTCTGTAATTGCGCCAGCTTAATTAGTTTATAGATGTATTGTATCCGGGTTGAGATGGTTGTGTATGGTGATGATTCCAGGGCTTTAACAGCGGTATCTATAAAATCTCCAATCTCTTTTTCTGACAGATTGGAAATCAATTCCTGGTTAGAAATAATTTTGTAATAGAAATTATTGGCCACGTTCGCTGCATTGAGACATTGTCCGTAGTAGTTGATTTCTTCCTCAATTTTTTCAAACTCAGAAATTCCAATTCTTGTTGCGTAATAATGCTTTCTATGAGTCAGAGCTTCAATTATGCTGTTGTACAATTCGTACTCTTTAGCTTCTTCAATAATCTCGTTCAGCAGGTGCAGAAACAGATCTGGTTTCGATTTCGCCTTTTTTAAATACAAAATTTTGACTTGCAGCAACCGTTTTTTTATTCTGACTTCAACTCGGCTTACGCCGTCTATAACGTCTCCGTCATTAATGAACTTCTCAGAACAAAACTTTTCTAAAATTTTTGTTAGTACCCGTCCTTTTAGCTTTTTGTATGCATTGTCATTTTTTTGAAGTATGTCCTGGATAAATTTGTCATTTAGCAGATCAGTGGAAGTAGATAAAACAAGATTGAAATAATTTGCCTCATCTGATGCTGAATCGTTTTCTACCAGATTTTTTTTTCTAAATGCCGGTGCAATTATCCGCAATTCCGATGGCGAGAGGTCTTTTATAAATTGAACTAAATTCATACTCTTTTTTGTAAAATCAGAAAAACGGCCTTCCACAAAATTTGTGTCCGAGGAAAAAAATTCCCAATTGATTTGTTTTGTAATAAAGCAAATCATTATGAAAACAGCAGTTTTTTTTATCGCTTTTATTGTTATCGGAAAGGTAACAGAAGCGCAGAATTCGCCAACTCCCAATCCTCCCGGCAACGGTTACGGATTGTATCATCATTTTAGTAATATTACTGTTGATGATGTTGAGGCATACCTCGTAAAAACCGGGCATACTGTTCTTGATACTCCGAGAACTGAGGACGCTGGAAAAATCTGGCACTGCACAACTAGAAAAGAAGACGGTCATACATATCACACGGTTGTCTATACTGACGGGGAAAATATAGTTGGTTTTGACGACACAATTCTTGATTAGATTTTATGGGGGCAGCTTTCTTATGAAATTGCTCCCTTTATATTTTTTTCTTACTATCATAAAATCATAAGCTCGTGGAAATATTGTTTTCGCATATTTGAAAATTCTAGATCTCAGTTTTCAACAATATATCACTCGGACTTAGTTTGTTTATTACAATTCGCTAATTCTAATTCAAAATGATTCAACCTTACCTGGAAATTCAAGTAAGGTTGAATTTTTTCGTTCTTTTTTGTTGAGAAGAGTACTATCGGAAAAAAATAGTATTCCCTTATTAGAGCATCGCTCTACGGTACAGTGGACTTGGGTGCAATTTAAAATCTTTTTGTTAATCTCAGTACAAATCCAGATCACCTGTGGAGAAATTAATGATTACGTAAAGATCAATTCGGTTGTCAATGTTAAATTGAAGTCATCACTGCGACATTTAGAAGGCTGTTTACTAAACACTTAATTTTGACTTCAACTCGAAATAAGAGTTTGCAATTAAGTTTCTCGAAGGTGAAATAGAAACAATTTAACAAGTAGTATTTTCAAAAAAGAGAATGATTTTATAAATGTGAATTTGCATTACCGCCAAATGATTTCCTTTCTTAGGGATTTAGGTGAAATGTTTGATCATTGGAATCAAGACTTCAAAAATTTCCGGTAGTAGATTTTTCCATCATTGGAAAAACGCAAGAAATATGTCCCACTATTTATAGTGAAAATGTCAATTTGAATTTCACCTTCGAAAGAAGCAACTGTTTTTTCCAAAATCAATCTACCGGAAAGATCCATGATTTGAATTGTCGTTTCATTTTGCAGATTGGATTTAATATTTAAAACGCTGCTTGTGGGATTGGGATAAATATTGATTTCCTTTTCTTTTACAAAAAACTCATTTTGTCCAATAGTATAAGCACAAGTATCAGCGTAATTGCCGCGCGCCCATTGAGCAATCTGACGAAAGTTAGTAGTATCAATTAGCGTAAATCCTCCACCTATTAGAAACGTGTTATTAACTCTTTGAATTGCTGTGATACAATTGGTAATTGGTGTACTTAATGTACAAAATGAAACGGTATCAAACATAAAAAGTGCGCCGGTGTGAACACCATTAACATACTCGCAACAACCTCCAGCCAGCAATTTCCCGTTATATAGCTCGAGCGAGTTAACACCATCATCAATAGAGTTCACTACCTGGTGGTAGTTACTTCCATCCCATGACATGATATAGTCACCGGCGTTTCCTGATGCCTTTATAAAATAACCACTTATATATAGTTTATTATGATAAACCTGCAAATCAGTTACCCCTCCTGAAATGCCCCCACCAGGAATACTCCATGTAGTACCATCAAATTTTACAATTTCTGATGTAGGAGAAAGACTATTTCCGCCAATATACACTTCATTGTTATAAACAGCGGCACAATGCGCATAATACATTTGGTACTGAAAACCGGTAAATGTCGTCCAGGTGCTGTCATTCCACTTTGCTATTCCCTCTGAAGGAGATGAGCCGATTTTATTAAACGTGCCGGTAACATACAATTCGTCATTAAAAACAAACATGGTTAATACTGATCCATTGGGAGAAGCGGGCAAAGAGTCCCAATCATTGCCATCCCATACAGCCAGGTTCTTAATCATTTTAGTTCCTGCCTGTGTAAAAGCTCCTCCTACATATAATTTGCCGTGATAGCTGCAAGCTTCAATTACAATAGAAAACATTGATGTGGTATTATCAATTCCTTCTTTCAGAGAATCAATATTTACACCATCATATAAAAAAACTCCATTTACCAGTTTGTTTCCTATTTTTTTAAAGTTGCCATAAACAACTGCTTTACCTTGAAAAGTATCCATATAAAGCGAATTGGCAGGATAAATAAAACCTTGCCCGACAGAATCCCATAAAGGATTTTGTGAGTACATGGTTGAACAGAAAAACAATATCAATATTATTCTGAACATTATTTACTGACTATGATTTTTGTTTGCAACGTTTTATTTTTCATTCTAAGGGTAACAAAATAAATTCCGTTCGAAAGCTCCGGGAAACTTACGGTTTTCTGTTCCATCGATATATCTTTAATAAAAGAGTCTGTTGCAACTAATCTGCTTGTCATATCGTACACTTCAACCTCAACTTTACTTTCGTAATTACCATTCAGAACTGACAAAAGGAATTTTAATGTTATTGTTTTCTGCCAATCGACAAGTAATTGGTCATTATTCTTTGAGGAATCTTTCTCTATGTATTTCTCCAGCAATTTTAAGCATTACGAAATATACCCCCGCAGGCAAATTCGCTATGTCTACTTGTCTACTTTTGTTAGTTATAATGGAGGTAACAACTTCTCTACCTAAAATATCTAAAATCTGAATTTCCGAATCAATCTGTATTTCACTTTCAATATTCAAAAATTCAGTCGCTGGATTCGGGTATACTCTAATCTGGCCGTTTTTCTTGTTTTCATTTAACCCAATAGAATTACCGCAAGCACTGGTGAAATTACCTCCAATCCATTTTGCAATTTTCTTGATAGATGAGTCTCCGTTAATACTCCAAAATCCGCCGCCAACTATTATTTCATTATTATATAGCTCAATTGTTTCAAGTATATTGTCATATACATCACCAGTAATACACCAGTCCGTGCCGTTCCAAAACGCATTCATTAAGATATTATTATTATTATTACTCTGCCCTCCCGCATTTGAAAATGGGCCTACGGCATAAATATAATTACCGATTTTCTTAATATCATGAACAGTCGCCCAGGTCGTTGGAGAAAAACCACCTCCAAATCCATACCAGTTATTTCCGTCCCAAGAAACGATTCCGGGTGACCAAACTCCGCCGATGCTCCAAAATCTACCATAGATAAATAGTTGGTTGTCGATTACCTCGAATCCCCAAACAGCTTTATTGACGTCGCCTTGAACACCAACCCAAGGCGCCCACGATGAACCATTCCATTCAGCGAGCAAACCATAGCCATTAGCATAAATTGCTCCAGTTGCATAAACTTTACCATTGAAAGCGCGAATAGCAGAGAATGAAGTGCCCGCATCAAAAGGAAAATGCATTGGATACCAATTTGTACCATCAAACTTAGCAGCATATCTCGTTGGCATTGGTCCTATTGAATCGAACAAACCGCAAATATAAAGTGTATCATTGTAGACCGCCGCATCATTAATGAGACCATTTGGAACATCTGCTAAATATTCCCAACTTGTTCCATTCCAGATTCCCATACCATCCATTGAATAAGGACCTGCCTTATTAAAATTACCAAACACATAAATTTTATTATGATAGCCAATAATTTTTCTTGGTTGGGTGAAAAGATATGTTCCAGTATGTGAATCTATTCCTTCTCCTAGAGAATCCCAACTAACGCCATTCCACACTCCAATCCCTCGGATTTTCTTACCCTCAATTGAGTCAAACTGTCCGCCCGCATAAAGTAAGTTATTAACTGTGTCGTTATACAATGTGTGAACATAACCATCCTGAAATGTGCTTGTTCCCAGAGACTGCCAGTTCTGAGAACTAAGAATACCGCAACTGTACGTGAACAGAAATATGATGCAGTTTATTCTCATTGCTTAATTATTTTCAATGCCTTAGAGAAGTCGTCGGCAATAAGTTGAAAAATATATTGGCCTGCCGTCAGTGGCTTTAGATCAATAACGATGTCTGATGATACGTTATTGTATCTCTTGCTAATGACAAGGTTACCAACGACATCATAGATATTCAAATTTAATGATTTATACTCAATCTTTCCTGTTCTTAAAGTCACATAATCAGTTGTTGGATTTGGAAAATAAATAATGCTATTCGCATTTACAGCTAAATCGGCTATTCCAATTGCAAATCCTGTGAATAAATCAAATCTTGACACAAAACCATCTACTGCTCCACCACCATAAACACTATCAATCAACCCTTGATTAAAAGGAGTGTATGCAT
Source organism: uncultured bacterium (assembly GCA_966211935.1). Classification (GTDB taxonomy): domain Bacteria; phylum Bacteroidota; class Bacteroidia; order B-17B0; family Aurantibacillaceae; genus AM-1111. The sequence goes on from CBIHPU010000008.1 coordinate 13,025, forward strand.
ATTGAAAGTTGGTTGAAGTTGTACGGCCAACGCAATATAATTTCTCGCTGTTCTGAGCGTCAATGTTAAATATCTTCTCGTCGCCAGATCCTCCAAATAGCGAAGAGTGTACAATTTGATTTCCGTTATCGAAAATATTGAAAAAGCCATCGTAATTAGCGCAGGTGCTATCCCAATAGAAGTTCCATTGGTAAATGTTGCCCCAAGCTCCGTAAGAAAGCGAATCACTGTTGGTGAAACCACCCACAAAAATATGGTCAGTGCTGTCAACATCCACGGCATACGCGACAAAGTCTCTGTAAGAATCTTTTCCTATTAAGGATGTCCATAACTGAGTAAAATCAGCATCCATTTCCACGATAAACGCTTCATTAGTGTTTAGACTCTGACCAAGGTTATATGCACCCGTCATGGTTTTAACCGGAAAACCAGAAGCTGCACTAGTATTTGAGGAATGTCCAACACAGACGATATTTTCATTACTTCTCTGAGCTATTTTATTTACATAATCTCGTCCGCTTCCACCAAACAATGTATAATTTGGAAACATTTGGGTACCGGTCCAGGCTTTTGCCCATTTCATTATAAATCCATCATATTGCCCTTGAAGTACACCATCAGCATAGGCATTTGGATTTCCACTTGTATTTCTTGAAAAAGGAATGTTTGTGTATCCAGTGATATAAATAAACAATGAGTCATCAGCTAATATATCCAATCCAGTATGGACTGCACCCGAAAATCCGGCAAGAACTGGTGCCCAAGGGCCTCCTCCTTTTAATACTGAATCATTTTGATTGAATCTCCCGAAAATCATTAGCATATCTTGTCCCGGATATGGCGCACTATATGGTGCCATTACCCCAAAAGTGAAGTTAGATGAAGAACTGTAACCCACAACATATAAGTCACCAGTTTTTTCGTCGTAATCAATGGAGCGGATTGCGTCAACGTAATCCCCCCCAACATATCTGGACCATCTGAGTGAATCACCTGCACCATATAACTCCACAAGAAATCCATCGTCAGGATGGACCCGTGTGGTTGTTCTGCCGTTAAGAGTCTGATTTGTTGCGCCTGTTTTAACTTTTGTAGGAAAGTTCAATGATCTTGTATATCCGCCAATGTAAATGTTACCATTATTAGAAACCTCCACACCGTAAACATACTCCTCGGCTGAACCTCCAATATAGGTTGAAACCTCCAAAGTGTCATAACTGTCATATTTTTGCACGAACCCATCAATGGCTCCAGATAAGCCGACTGATACAGCATGGAGCGTCGGAAAAATAATAGAGTTAGTAGTACCCACTATGTATCTATTTTTTTGAGCGTCAACTTTGATGTCGTATGCCTCGTCGTTTCCGGATGTCCCTATATATGAGCTGTAATCAATATTGTAAAATGGTGGGGCAGAAGATGAAGACGAACCTAGGTTACTTACTACAATTACAACCGGCATCGCAGGATTATAAGAAGGTAAACTTATTTTATAAAGGTTATTGGATAATCTTACCCACGACGCGCTGCCGGCCAAAGTGTCTACTGCACCGGTTGAATCTAACTGGTAAGCTAACGGAGGATTAAGTATTACATTTCCGATTGTTCCGCGAAGTATGAGATTGCCGCTACCATCAATTAGAGTTGTGTCGCCTCCTTGTATTTGAAATTTCAATCGGGTAGTATCGGTCCACGGTTTTAGTCCAAGATAAAATTTCAATCCATCCTTATTGCTGAAGTAATGCAGATCAACTTTCGGAAAAATATTAGGACTCATTATTTTATAATAGCCTTTCACATTGGTGATTCCTGTACTGTCGCAATGAGGTAAATAGTAATTAAGGCGATTCGGACCTTGATAACGAGGATATAACTGAGCGTAAGAGCTGGATTCAAAAAATTTAAACTCAATTCGCTCGAGCGTGTCTGTTGTCAATGAATCATCATCGATTTTGCTGAACACATAAGAATATGAGTTATTGTCTACGAAAATTTGTGGAGTTTGGAAATTTGTATAATAATTGAACGAAGTTTCAACTGAATCATTCTCATTTAAAATCTGACCTCGATTTGGATAAAAGCAGAATTTCGGATCAGGAAGTTCGTTATTGTAATCAGGTAAATCATAAATCGGGGTCTGAGAAAGTCTAAAAGTTGTCATATCGATAGTACCAGAACTGTTTGCGGTCTGTGCTACGACAAAAAGCTGACCAAAACTGTTTACAGCTACGTCGGTTCCGCAGTCAGTACCATCTCCACCTCCATTATAGGTATAAGTCCATTCTCTATTTCCTGTTCTTGAAACTTGATAAACGACAACATCAGTATTTGATGTACCGTTATTTGTTTCCCCGGCGACATAAAAATAATTCGCAATAGTATCGAGTGAAATTTTAGGAGCTATGTTTGGCGTGGAAATATTGATTGGATACGTGTTGGCAGCGATCTGATTTCCGCTATTTGAATAAATTAAAGTGTGGTACTCGTAGGTGGTATTCAAAGCAAATCCGACAACACCGAATTGCCCAGAATCGTTCAATGCAATGCTATAAGCAACATCCGTGCTACCATATGCGTCATAAGTGTTGTTCCATGTAATATTACCGTTTGTTCTATTTAGCTTTGCAATGTAATAATTGGTGTTTGAGCCGCTATTAATAATGCCGCCAACAATTACTGGGTCATATCCATCCATTATTAGACTATGACCTTCATCGTTTCCATTTGCAGATCCATTTATTGTCTTCACCCAGTCGGCGGTTCCGGAAGTAGTACTAACCCTAATGGTTGTAATATCTTTTAGCACGCTTGTCGAAGTTGTATATCCGGTGACAAAAACCCTGTTTGAATCTGAAAGAACAATAGCTCTTGGTCGGTCGTCGCCTGCGGCTGTTCCATTATAAGTATATGCCCATTGCTGAGTCCCTGAAGCATTATATTTTACGACGCAATAATCAAAGTTTCCCGCGCTGTTAGTGCTTCTTCCGGCAGTGTATACGTTTCCTGAAGCATCAACCACTAATCCAACTGCGACGTCCGCGCTGTTACCTGCTCCGTTATAACGCGCCACCCATTTTTGATTACCAGCTTGGTCGTACTTGATAGTAAAAAAATCCTTTCCCGTTCCGCTACCAACGGATTCTCCACAGATATAAATGTAACCGGAATCACTTAATGCTACAGATAGTGCTTTATCGTCGGCATTGCCAGTGCCATTATACGTTTTCCACCAAACAGTTGTCCCATTTGAATCTATCTTTTGAACAACACTATTCATTTGTCCAATACCCGAAATCGTATAACCAATGGTATAAATGTATCCGTTCTCATCGACTGCTGAGGGTACATTCTCTCTCGAAATCCTTGCGGAAAAATTATTTACCCATTCAAGATTTGTAACAACGTACTGCGATTGTTGAGGGAATCCTGTAATAGCAGCCAATACTCCGAAAATTAAAAGCCTGATTCTTGTTTTCATTTGATTGTGGGGTTAATTGTATTTATAAATTATCAATTGCTTATTGATCGTAAATAAAAAAGGCGCAATCATCCTGTGTACTGTTCTCAGGATGCCTGTGCTTTGGTAATATTTGTTTTGCTTTAAGGAATAAGCTATTAGAGAGACATAGCATTCCTAGAATTAAAACGAATCGTTTTAACAGTGGACTTGGTCGCAATTTAAAACCTTTTCAGTAATCTGACCATAAATCCAAATCACCGTTGAAAAATTAATGATAGACCAGCAACGCCATTGATTGTCAATGTTAAAATAAGACATTGAACGAGGATAATAATTTGACTGTTTTACCAGAAATTTAAATTGATATTGAGGCCAAACGATTTCTTTGTAAAGTCATTTGCTGCCACTAAACATGAAACAATTTAACACATTGAATTTTCAGCAAGCGAGGTGATTTACTAAAAACAATTCAGATTGCATTTCAGAAAAGAAATTAAGATACTTTCGCCACCGTCCACTCCAAATTAAAGCGTCCGCATTGATTCTTGGGAGAGATACAACCCTCAGGTAGCATCTCTCCCATCGACTTTCAACGACAATTTATATATTGAATAAACCGTAAGAGTTTATTATGCATAAATAACTTTCTATCCGGCGCAGACTTGTTGCTAACTGGTTCTGTGAGTCTGTTCCTCCAGTTGTAAATGCAACAATTTCCGTAAATAATACTTCGGGTGAAGCGTCCCACGTGGTGATTTTTTATACGGGTGGTACGACAACTGATGTTTGTTCTGCTATTGGAATAGCTGAAACGGAGGACGAGAATTTTTTAATTTATCCAAATCCGGCTAATGAATTTATTGAGATTTCAATTGGCGGTGAATCTGAAATCCAAATAACTGATGTAACGGGTAAAACTATTTTGAACAGATGTAAATTCCGTGGAGGAAGAATAGATATTGGAGAGTTTGCCAATGGGTTATATTTTTTAACTGCAAAGCAAAATCATGAACGTGTATTGACACGAACAATTGTGATTAGCAAATAACTTCGCCTAATTAGAATCTTTTGCTCCAGAGGCAAGATTTTATTCGGGAGCGGCTAATAATAAAAAAACCGGGGCAAATACCCCGGTTCATTAACAACCCCTTTCGGACCCCTCCAAAGGGATTGAAATGTAATGCAACGTATCAAAGTGGACTCACTGTAAATTTAATTAAAAAATGTCTTTTCAATAACAAGACGAAGGCTTAAGTTCCAAAGTTCGATTTAATTTTTCCTTGCTCACTAAACCATTCGGGTAGTCCATAATAATAGCCGCTGTTTCCGTTACTCCGATATCTTTTCAACTCACCAGAACTCGCGAGGCGAGATAAATAGTCAGAGACACGCTTTTGCAAATCTTCCCATTGCTGTGACAGATGTGGGCGCAAAACTAATAGTTGCCGTGAGACAGACTTTGACGTCATTACTTTTTTTCTCTGGCGAATAATGTCCTTAATCAAAATAATGTTAGGAAGTTCTTCCTGTTGTTGTTGCTCGGTTATTTCTTTTTTCTTTGTAAACTCCAGTTTTCGCAACTTGAATTCCAATTCCAGAATTGTTTGCTCGTATTGTTTGTTAGCTTCCCTAAGATCGAAATTCTCAGAGAACAAAGCAATGGCTGTATGTTCCAACACGTCTCTTTCAAGCTGCGAAAACTGTTCGGCCTTGTTTCGCATAATTTTTTGAAGTGTTCTTTTGCTTTTTCCCTTGTGTAAAGATTCTTTTTCTGCTTCTTTATTCATAGAAAATATTTTTTTTAGGGTTCCTCGGTGTTTCGTTTCCGGAAGCCAAGTGTTATCCTTCTAAGACTTACTGTTTCCGAAATTCTCCTTATTGTTTCACATTCGTTTCCTTACCGTTAGCCGGAATATTCCTTACCGTTTCCTGACCCTTATTTTCTGATCATTTTAATCATTTCTCTTACTGTATTAAGTTGGTCAGGCGCTAAGTGTTGTAACATTGGAAGTAACTCTTTTACCTCAGTGGCGCTGCCGTTAATATCATCAGGTGAAATTTGGTATTGATTAAGACCAGCATTTAATTTATCCATTTCATAAAATAATTTGTTCTGCGAAAGATGGGTATATACTTCCGTGAATTTTCTGTTTTTATGTCCGAGTAAGCGTTGACCAACAATTTCTGGTATTCCGTATAAAAAGCAAACCGTAGCAAAGCTGTGCCGGGAAACATGGAATGTAAGGCGTTTATCTATTTTAGCTTTAACTGCAATATTCTTTAAATAGAGATTTTGTCTTTGATTAGTTATATTATCAAAGAGTCGGCCTTCTGAATTCAAATCAATTAGTTCAAGTGCCTTATCGATTAAAGGAATATATACTGGCCGCGACACCTTATGCATTTTCAATTCAATGAAATATCTTAACTCCAGTCTTTTGGTTTGCGGATTTAAAACGTGCTTTGAAAAAATATTTGTTTTTCGATTTAGGCTATTCATATCGGAAAACCTGATTCCAGTATAACAACTGAACAAAAAACGCTTTGTCGCTTTAATCTCATGTGGTTTGAGTTCATGAATATTTTCTGGCGATAACAATTGCTCAATGCGAAGAATCTCATCGGGTTCAAGATAATGCCTGGATGTAAGAACAACGTCTACGTGCTTAATCCGAAAATCTTTAAAGGGATAATAATCTTTGTCGAAATCGCCATTCCGGATAGCGATTAACATTAAAGTTCTTAGAATAGATAGGGTTTTAGAAGCTGTTTTTTGACAGTTGCCAAGTCCTTTTTCCGCAATGGGTCTGAGCATGTAGTTTTCAAAGTCCTGTAAAAATTTATAGTCAATGTCTGATAACGTAAGATTAGGTTTATACTTATCAACTTTGGAAGCAACAGTGAGGTAGGTTTTTAATGTTCCCGCAGTGATCGAAAACTTTTTGTTTTTCTTTAACTCAGTTTCAAAATACTGAAGAAAAGTAAAGTGACCTTTCGGTTTTAAAAATTGATCTTGAAAAGACTGTATGGATAATGGCCGGGATAAAAGCTCATGTTTTATAATAATGTCGTTCGCCTTCTTTTTTTCATTATCTAAAAAAAGATTAATTAAGTCACCTTCTTTTCCTGCACCAATTATTCTTTCTTTTTCTTTATTCCAGCAATAAAATGTTTCCCGCTTCTGTGGTTCCTTTCCAAGTAAATAATCCGTGGTAAACTTTTTTGCCCATTTTTGCAGAGGCGCATATTTTCCGGTAGTAAGCCTTAGTTTTTTATTTCTTGCAAATGACAAAAGCAGGCAGATGGGTGCAGAACCGTCTTTTTGAGGTCTGTCTGTCCGTAAATAAAAATGAATTGATGCACGCATATTATCTATTTATTAAAACGTTTATACTGAGAATTAATTACGTTCAGTTAGCGGAAAAATTCCGCCAGTTGCCAAATGATGTAAAATAGTTGGTGGTCGGGGATAGT
>CBIHPU010000009.1:0-19775 GCA_966211935.1 uncultured bacterium
ATGTTACAGTTCCGCTTGCAATAAGTGTATCTGTTCCTGAAGGACAAATTGATCCATCCAACGCAACTGCAGTAATTTGTTGTTTATTAAAACATTTATCATGAAGATTAGCTCTGATCATATACGCTTTTGAAAACTGTGCTCCGAAAGCTTCAATATTTGCCCATCCTCCAAATGGTGAACCTGCCCAGTTTACCCAGAATTTTCCATTGAAAAATTTATCGGTTGTTTGTCCCACCTTTAATGTTGAGTCAACTTCAACAGCTGAAACAATATACGTATCAGGCAATAGTGTGATAGGACCTGCATTCAACATAAAAGTGTACCAGCCGTTTACTGTACTGGTCAGAGAATCGATATCAGTATAAATTACAGTTGAGCCCGGCACATTGTTCACATAATCAAAAATCTGAACACCTACTTTTGAACCCGCTGACTGACCGCTAAGAAAAACGGAAACCGAAGACAATTTAGTTGTGTCAGTAATAATAAATTCGCTTCCAATATATCCTGTCACGCCTGCTCCTATACCGATAGTTCCTGCTAAAGTCCCCCTGTCACGCGCATAAACTGTATCGGTGATCATTATTGAATCAGACACCAGTGTATTGTTTGCCGGAACCTGATCCGTTTCTGCAATTGACACTGAGTATTCAATTCTGTAATTGTCTATAGCAGATGGAACAAATGGCGCAGCTACTGATTGAAGTGAAGATGCTCCTGCCGCAAGAGTGGCAAGCGTTGCAGAAGATGATGTATGCACCAGCGAGTTGGCCTGGTTATACACATTTGCTGTAAGCACCACATTCGTTACAGGATTTACGCCGTTGTTCTGTACTGTAGCTTCCAGAGGAAATGAAGATGTTTGATTCATCGGCACCTCTGTATATTGTGACAACAACGACGCTGAAGCGATTTGCGCGTCATAAGTCAACTGTACTTCAGCTTTTACATCGTCAATGAGCAATAAAAATTTATCGGTGGAATTGTTTCTAAACGCGATCCAGACACTTTCTCCTGTGTAAGCATTCAGGTTTACAGAGTGCGCAGTCCAGGAGGAATTTTCAGCGGCAATTGTAAATATCTGAGTGGAGTTGGTAACCTGATTTCCTAAAACTCCTGTTCCACCTGTAGGTCCGCCCGGAGTAGAGCTTTGGGTCATGATGCGTACCTCGTATCCGTCAGGAAATGAAATATCATAAGAAACGGCGTTCCATGTAAGAACTGTGTTAGCAGGAAGAGGGCCAATCATTGGTGTCCACATCCAGTCATCTGCTGCACCAACCGGCGAATACCATGAGGTACTGAAAGCAGCGGAGTCTGTAACGTTGAAACTAAAATCCTCGCGACGTTCCCAGGCTTCATTTACATAAGAAACTGATGCGTCCGGCGTTTTATTGTCAACATTGCGTAACAACAATCCGGCAGGAAAACTGTAAGTACCCGCGCCTCCTGCTGTTGGACCTGAGATTCCGTCAAAATCTTCGCTGAATAACACTTGTGCATCAGCTCCGGCTATTGCCATTACCATTGCACAACCAAGTAGAATTTTTTTCATATTTAAAATTTTTGCGAATGTAAGGAAAATTAGGCAGGGAAAGCATGCTGATGAATGTCAGTATTGGTTTCTCGCGGAGGTTTCTCGCGGAGAGCGCAAAGTAAGCGGAGAGCGCGGTTTTTTTCTTGCAGGCTATTTCACGCGAAGAAGCGGAGGTAGCCGAGAGCGCGGAATTTTTAGCCATGTACATACAATTTTTTTTGTGTCTGTTCAGGTGAGTTAATAAGTTTTCTTTTTCTCGTTCAATAAAATAATTATTTACGTTTGTTTTTCTCGCGACGAACGCGGCGACGCAACGTAAATTTAAATTATGGATTTGAGTAAAAAAGAAAACGTATTATCAGAGAAACTAGTTGATATTTTCTTTAAAGTTCACAGAGCGTATGGGCCAGGACTGTTTGAAAGTGCCTATGAGGAAATGATTTGCTATGAATTAAGGAAACACAATATTCCGTATGAAAGACAGAAAAGTGTACCGCTTATATATGAAGACGTAAAACTCGAAGTAGGATACCGGGCTGATATAATTGTGGATAAATCTGTTATTATCGAAATAAAATCTATTGATGCAATAGCTTCGATTCATTACAAGCAACTATTGACCTATTTACGGCTTGCTGATTTACGACTCGGGCTCCTGGTTAATTTTAATATGTCTCTGATAAAAGACGGCATACATCGTGTGGCAAACAATCTTTGACTAACGTCGCTACAGAGCAGAAATTAAACCGTCGCGTCATTGCGATCGTTGCGAGAAAAGAAACAGGACAGCTTAAACGCCGCGTCGTTGCGCCCGTCGCGAGAAAAAAAAGAAAAGAAAGCAAACCGTCGCGTCGTTGCGATCGTCGCGAGAAAAGAAACAGGACAGATTTAACGCCGCGTCGTTGCGCCCGTCGCGAGAAAAAAGAAAAGAAAGCAAACCGTCGCGTCGTTGCGATCGTCGCGAGAAAACAACCAACTTTACTTACCTTTGCTAAAATAAAAACCTCGCGTTCGTCGCGTCATCCCGAGAAAATAATTTCTATGATCAACCGCCCACGTCGTAACCGCAAATCAGAAGCCATCCGCTCACTTGTCCGTGAGAACGAAGTAAAAGTTTCTGATCTCATTTTTCCTCTCTTCATCATCGAGGGAAAAAATAAAAAATCTGAAGTAGCATCTATGCCCGGCATTTATCGTTACTCCCCAGATCTGTTATTAAAAGAAATTGAATCCTGCCTCAAGCTTGGCATCACAACCTTTTGCCTCTTTCCAAATATAGACGACAAATTAAAAGACAAAATTGCAACACAAAGTCATAACCCCAAAGGACTCTATCTCCGCACCATAAGAGAAGTAAAGAAAAAACTTCCGCAGGCATGTATCATGACAGATGTTGCGATGGATCCGTACAGCAGTGACGGTCACGACGGTCTTGTCCGCAATGGAGAAATTCTGAATGATGAAACACTTCATATTCTCTCGCACATGGCGCTTGCGCAAGCTGAAGCAGGAGCCGATATCATTGGTCCAAGCGATATGATGGACGGAAGAGTTGGTTTCATTCGCCAGCAGCTCGATAAAGGCGGATTTACCAATGTTTCTATCATGAGTTACACTGCTAAATACGCGAGCGCTTTTTACGGTCCGTTCAGGGATGCATTATCCAGCGCTCCGAAATTCGGCGACAAAAAAACTTACCAGATGGATCCTTCTAACAGCCGCGAGGCTTTAATTGAAGCAACGCTGGATATGGAAGAAGGCGCGGATTTTTTAATGGTAAAACCTGCGTTGTCATACCTGGATGTAATTAAATTACTCAATGACAATTTCGATCTGCCGATTGCGGCTTATAATGTTAGCGGTGAATACGCGATGGTAAAAGCGGCAGGCGCGAAAGGATGGATCAATGCAGATAAAGTAAGAGATGAAATTTTATTGAGCATAAAGCGTGCGGGCGCAAAAATTATCCTGACTTACTTTGCGAAGGAGTTTGCGTTGAGCAGGAAGTAAGGTAGTTGTTTCACGCGGTGTTTCTCGCGGAGTCATGAAGCAGAAATCACAAGGCAGATTTCGCTTCATGATCCGCGAAGAGATTTAAAAAATCTTTGTGCTCATTGTGGTGCTTAGTGAACTTTGTGTCCAAAAAAAATTTCACGCGACGCCCGCAACGACGCAACGTGTGTTGCACCCAGCGTTAATAAACTAATGTTGTCTGATGTGCCTTCTGAGTTTTAAAAAAAGGGCGCGAGCTTGTTCCATGCCGTTATAATTATTTTTACGAAATTAGCATTTGCATGAAGAAAGTAGTTTTATTTACAATTCTCATTCTATGCTGTTTTTTAGCTGCCGCTCAGCAAAACAAAAAGGTAACCTTCAGCGGCTATATAACGGAAGCAGGAAGCAAAGAACTTCTGCCCTATGCAGTCGTTTATATTTCGCCGCAAAATGTTAGCACCACCTCTAATGCATACGGATTCTATTCGCTGACCATGCAGTCAAGCGACAGCGTCGAAATCATAATTTCGGTTTTAGGGTATAAGGCGAAAAAAATCAAACTTTCCGGAAGGGAAAATAAGGAACTCAATATTGAAATGGAGAATGAAAATTTTCAGCTTGAAGAGGTTGAAATAAATGCGGAAGATAAAAAACGAATTAGTGAAGATTCCCGCATGAGTACAATAGACATTCCCATTGAGCAGGTAAAAAAGATTCCCGCGCTGCTTGGAGAGAAGGATGTTTTGAAAGTTATACAACTGATGCCGGGCGTGCAGAAAGGCAGTGAAGGAAGCAGCGGTATTTATGTTCGCGGAGGCGGGCCGGATCAGAACCTGATCATACTGGATGACGCTACGGTTTATAATGTCTCTCACCTGTTCGGATTTTTCTCGCTTTTTAATGGTGATGCACTGAAAAGTGTTGAGCTTACCAAAGGAGGATTTCCCGCGCGTTATGGCGGGCGACTGAGCTCGGTGGTGGAAATGCAGATGAAAGACGGAAGCAAGGAAAAGATAAGCGGGGAAGCCGGCATTGGAATTCTTTCTTCGAGACTAACGCTTGAAGGGCCTATAAAAAAAGGCAAGTCCTCTTTTCTTGTTTCAGGAAGAAGAACATATCTTGATCTGCTTACGCTTCCGTTTCAAAGGAAAGATGAAAAATTCGGTTACTTCTTTTATGATTTCAACGCCAAAACAAGTTTTATTCTCAATGATAAAAACAAACTTTACATAAGCGGTTACTTCGGAAAAGATAAATTTTATGGCAGGCTTAAAACCAATGATGCAACAGAAAAGATCGCGCTGCAATGGGGCAACATGACCGGAACCGTAAGATGGAATCATCAGGTCAATCAAAAGTTGTTCGCAAATACTTCGCTCATTTACAGCAATTATAAATTTCTCATAAAAGATGATTACGAACTGAGCGATGGAAATTCTTTTAAACTCAATTACTTTTCCGGAATCAGGGATGCAGTTGTAAAATCTGATCTTGACTGGTTTCCTTCGCCAAAGCATCATGTTAAAACAGGAATTCAATCCATCTTTCACATTTTTACTCCTTCCGCATTTGTAATACGTAGCAGCTACGTAGGAGAAGACACAGACAGGCGTGAGCGCTATTACGCTTCTGAATCCGCGGTTTATTTTGAAGACGATTACAAGGCGACAGATAAGTTGAAAATGAATGCCGGTATTCGTTTATCCAATTTCGCTGTTAAAGGAAGAAACTATTTTAACCCGGAGCCGCGTTTTTCTGCGCGTTATTTGCTCACGAATACAATGTCGGCAAAAGCATCGTACTGCATGATGAATCAATACATACATTTATTATCGAATACCGGCATCGGACTTCCTACAGATCTTTGGGTTCCTTCCACGCATCGCATAAAGCCGCAGAATTCGCAGCAGGTTGCGGCGGGTGTCGCCAAAGATCTTGTTGAGAAAGGATTCACAATAAGTCTTGAAGGATATTACAAATGGTCGAAGAACATTTTAAATTACAAGGAAGGAGCAACCTTTCTCACGATAGATGCTCCTGCAGACAATACGTCAATGGCCTGGCAAAACAATGTTACTGCAGGAAAAGCCACAAGCTATGGCGCGGAAATTTTTATTCAGCGGAAAAAAGGAAGGCTCACCGGTTGGATAGGGTATACCTTAAGTTGGACAACCCTTCAGTTTGATTCCATTAACGATGGAAAAAAGTTTTATGCGCGATACGATCGCAGGCACGACATCTCCGTTGTTTTTTCTTATAAACTCAGCGACCGGATCAACTTTTCCATGAGCTGGGTATATGGAACAGGAAACGCTGTTACATTGCCTCTGCAATCTTTTTCTTCCAGTAGTCCCCAACCTGCTCCGGCGCAAAATACATACGGCACTGTGTTCGACAATTTGAAGGCAACGCAATATACAGAGCGTAACGCGTTCAGGATGGCGGCTTATCATCGCCTTGATTTAGGATTACAATTTGAAAAGAGGAAGAAGAAATTCACGCGCGTCTTTGAACTCGGAATGTATAACGCTTATAACCGCATGAACCCGTTTTATTATTTTATCAAGTACGATGACGCTGGTAAAGGAAAACTCTACCAGATCTCACTTTTTCCAATTATCCCTTCAGTTTCATGGACCTATAAATTCTGATTTAGAAAATGAGAAAAATTATTGCAGTTTTTGTTGTTGCAGTGTTAATGACAGGATGTGAAAAGCCCGCAAACGTCGATGTTCCTGTTGCGGAACGCCTTCCTGCAGTAACATGTGTTATCTCTCCGGAGTATCCCGAAATTGTCGCGCGAGCAACCTGGTCGGATCCTTTGTTTGAGAATTCCCCTCAAGACGGGGCGCTCATAACAAACGCCACGATTACTGTAAGCAACGGAGCAGTTACCAAAACGCTGGTGTATGATCCGCTGAGAGAAACCTATAAGTCGGATACAATCGGAATGCCTATTGTGCCGGGCGCAACTTATTTTCTTTCGTTTACAGCGGATGGAAAAACCTGCACTGCGCATACAACCGTTCCGTATGGGAAAGTGAATTCGCTCAGTTCAGCAACTTACGATATAACCTATGCGGACAGCACTGCAACCTCATGGAGAATAGACGTTGAGTCCGACCTTGAGTGGGCCGTAGTTGCAGGAGAAAAATACTATATGACGCTCGTGTATTCGCTGTTGTACGAACCCATGTATGGCGACACCATGGAAAATTCGAAATACAATATGGTGATCACTGAATCTGCAACCTCTGGAACAGTACGCTATTCGGGTTATGTGTATGAATATTACTATGCCGGTGCATACGAACCGATCGGGGTAAATCATATTGTGTGTGTGATCACAAAAGAATACTACGATTACGTTACTACCGCTATGAGTTCAGGCTCGGGAAACGTTTTCAGTGAACCGCAGAATGTGAAGTCGAATATTGAAGGCGGCTTTGGTGTTTTTGCATCATACCGCGCGCTTGAGGTGAAGAAGTTTTATTAGGAGAGGTTTCTCGCGGTTTTTCTCGCGACGACCGCAACGACGCGGCGTGTTTCTCGCGGAGAACACGGAGTTTCAAAAAAATCCTTTGTGTTCATTGTGGTCCTTAGTGCACTTTGTGTCCTAAAAAAGTTTCTCGCGGAGAAAGCGGAGAAGAGCGGAGAACGCGGAGTTTCAAAAAAATTCATTGTTAACCGAAGCTTTTAAGCGTAGGTTAACTTTGTGTTCATTGTGGTCCTTAGTGCACTTTGTGTCCTAAAAAAGTTTCTCGCGGAGAATGCGAAGGAAGCGGAGAACGCGGAGTCAGTAAAACTATGTGTTCTATGTTCCTATGTGTTTCAAAATTGTGTCCTTAAAAATTTCTCGCGACGACCGCAACGACGCGACGTGTGTTTCTCGGAGAACGACAAAAGACTTATTTTCTCCCGACACCCGCAACCCAGGTTTACGCATAGAACTTCAAACGACAAACGACAAACAACAAACGGATTCATTTCTTCTTACTCATCGCTTTCACAATTTTCTCCCTCTCCTGTTCTTCCCAATATTCTTGTATATCTAAATTCACCTTGATCACTTTTATTTTGCTATTCTTATTCTGGCGCGCGAGGTCTTCCCAGATCTTAACATGGTCCTTATTTAGTTTTCCGGTCCAGACAGTCCAGTAGATCAATAAATAAAAGTCCGCGCTTTCCCGAGCTTTTAAATTATTTCCTTTTAAATCTCTGTACTTGTTTAATTCTGTGTTAAGATCAGGTTGCTCTGGCTGCTTGTATTTGTCTTTTAAATTCAGTGAAGGAATGAATTGAAAAAGTCCTGCATTGCAGGAAGTGTCGGTTTGCCTGTACTCTATATATTTTCCGTTTTTATCGTAAACAGCGCCGTCAGGAATTCCTTTACCTTTCATGACATAAAGAAAATCTTTGCTGTTTACAGTAACAATGTTTGAAGTATCGAGTTCGTACTTCAGGGCTTTTTTTGTGATTGTTTTTTCATTTTCAATATCAGGATCTTTTATCCCGTACATCTTCATCATTATCGGCTGACAAGCAACCAAAACCAGGAGCGGAAAGAGGAGGAGGAATTTATTTTTCATTTTAATGGGTTTGATTACTGCCAAATTGATCTTGGCCTGCACTTATTTTTTTAATCCTGTCTCTCGTAGGTATTCGTCGAAGTCTTTATAGTCCGCGGTAATATTATTTTGTTTGTCTATCGCGATATAATGCCCAGATTTATTTTTTAGTGTGTCGATTAATTTTCTGTCTAAGTTGTACTTTGAGAAAATTTTATTAATGATTGTTTGGTCGGTGGACCCACACGGGAATTGAATTGAAACTTCTCCATCATCATGACTACTTAATTTAATGTTATTTTCGAATTTGAGATCGCAGTCGTGGATGTAATATTCAGGATTATTTATAAAATAAATGTTGAAGTCGCTGACGGTTTTAAACATCTCAATTGTTTGCTCATCCAGATATTCATTTTCGTTATTATATGCAACGATATTTGAAGAGATGATTTTTTTGTTTTGAGGCATTAATGACGTTGCTTGTAATGTCGACGTTTCCAGAAAATAAAATCTTTCAGTCAATTCACTGGGTTTGTCATAGCTAAGAAGCTGAATTGATAAGTAGTCATCTTCGTTTAGTTGTATAGTCATATAACTGTTGCTGACGTTTTGTAGGAGATCGTCGACCGCTTTTCAGCAATCTTTGTATTTTATCACAAATTCCCTTGCTTCTTTCATATTTGTGGGGTACACAGCATATTTCATCTTATCTGATGCTGAGCTTTTGCTTGTAATCTGAATATGTTGGTAAGTAAAACCATTTTCATATAAATATTGTACTACCTCCCATGCGTCTTTATCTGTCTGCTTGGGCGGCCGAAATGTATGATTAAGTAAAGCCACTGTTCCCCCACAATTAGGACACTTCTCTGGCACATGCCCAAATGCAGAGTGAGGTCTACTGAAAGATTTACGGCATTTGAAACAGACAGATTTGTATCCCATAAAATTTCTAATAATTGCGTGCACCGGCAAAATGCTTTAAAAAAAACGATAGCGGTTTAAATATAAAACACCTAATATTAAACCTATCGAAAAATAAAATATTTTCCACCAAAAGTCAGAAGGTTTTATCATTTTCCTTTTGGAATCGCTCCCTGAACCAATGTCTATATTATGCGAGCCGCAGCTTGTCATTGCGCTGTCTCTTTATGTGTCCTTATTTTTGTAGCATTTATAGCAAAGCGGTTTGTCCATGTCGGTTGATGTTTCTTTCCCACAACAATGGCAGTACTCGCCTCCATCAACAAATTCGTCAAATTCCCGCCAACAAGATTTACACAAAGGTTTTTCCGGGTCAAATGGAATTGTTTTTTCACAACAAATGCAGTGTCCGTCTGAAGGTAATTTTAATTTGTAATTTTCTTTAGGCGCTCTACTTTCTACTTTGGAAACTGCAGTAGTTGTTTTGGAGTCGCTGAAAATTGTCAAGGCGTCCTTTAGTGCAGCATCGTAAAGGTCTTTATCTACTTGTCTGTCTATGTGTATGCCCATTTCCCAATTCTTCTCCGATGTTTCCAAAAGGTTTAAAGAAGTGATGATCATTTCCTTTTCGTTAAAGTAGCATTTTGCGTGCAAGTCGTCCGTGCTTTTTAATTCTATGTTCTTTATGGTTTTTAGCCGCTCGAGTTCTTGCTTGTCTACTTTGTTTGCTCTATAAATAATTTTAATACTTACTCCTTTTTCAGCTGCTACTTTGAACCTCGCAAACATAGTATTCGTCAGCTTAATATAAGGTGAAATTAATATGAGCTTTTTCTCCGCTTCAATAATAATTTTCTCAAGTGTCGCTTGTGTTGCTTTATTTGTCAGATATTTTGCCATGTTATTTTAGCTTTGTTCATAACGTTTTCAGATTTTGTGCTGTTGGGCTTTTGAAACCGAAAACTGACAGCCAGCACCAACTTTTGTTATGCCCGATAGCTACCGGGATCTTAAATGTTTTTATTCGCATTGGCCCGTCAATAAAGCCAAGCTCATGTAATATTAAATTTTACCCTACAACCGCACAAAATAATCTTACTCAAAAGTGATATTTTTTTAATCGAATTTATGTTCTTGGCTTAGGTAACAATCACAGCCAACGTGATGAGGTATTTTAGGAGGTGAATTTTTAGGATATGTTATACTACATAAGTCTTTTGCACAAGGACAGCGATATTCCGTATGATGTGTTTTGACCTTGAATTCTTTGACATATTTATCGTTTTTTAAATTGCGCCAAGAATAGTATGAATTACGGAATGTCTCGATTACAAGAGCTGCTTCTTCTAAATGATAATTCCAAGTATCAGCGATTTCTTTAATATTTATATTGTTGTATTTTTCAGGTAGCGCTTTTAGTTGACATAGTTCGCGAAGTGAGATGTGACTTCCTATTTGTTCATCTACATTTTTTAATGAACAAATGTATTCAATAGCCTGATTTTTTCTTTTAAACTCTTTATCAGGTGATTGTGCTATCAAATTTAATTCTTTTAGACTCAGCGAAGATAAAATGTCTTCCTTTCGAATATTCGCCCCCCTAACTGCTAGGTTAAGTTCAACTAATTTTTCGAAAATGATTCTCGCATAGCTATCATTTGAAATTGTGCGCACTTTATCGAGTTTATCTGCGTGCTTTATATATACTTGTATGTTTTTAAACCCATACTCCTTTATTAATTCGTCATCTAATGTTATATCTTTTGGTTCATTTTCAAACAAAATTTCAAGATTACAATTTGCGCTTTCATATATTTCACTCAAAGCAATCTTTCTGAAGTCTATCATTAAATCTTCTTTGTCTTTTTCACCCGAGGAACTCCATTCAGGGCTGGAATTTTTTAGTTCTTCAATTTTGTTTAAGTAAATATTTTTATATTTTTTCTTGTATTCTTCGATTTCTTTTATTTTCAAATTATGCTCTGCGAAGAGTGCAGCAAGCTTTTGGTCATTGCCGTAGTTATAATTATCTACATCAACAATCTCACGTATTTGTTGAGCCAATTCTCGGTCCGACGACATTACGGTTAAAATAAAAGGAGTGTTTGGATTTATTATCCAGTATCCATTTTTGTCCTGAGATATTTCTTGGAGTTTTTCTTCCTGATACGAAGAGTTAGAAGAGTATGAAGTTGTGAGTTTTATTTCAATCGGGACAGTTTTTTTGGGCTCAGATGCTTCATTGTTTTTTTCCATCTGTCCGTCGTTAATTCCGAATAGTTTTTTAAAAAAGCTCATATAAATATTTTATTTTGAGTTAATGTGGGGTTCTACGCATAAGCCTTAATGTCTTCTATTATATTCTGATGTTCTGATATGAAAATTAATTTTCTCGCTTCATTCAACTGTTGATAAAACTCTCTAGTGATACGGTTGGTTCTTAATCAAATAATTTTCTCAAAATATGCCAACTTTTGGTGAGCGAATTATAAAACGGTAAATCGTCAACTTCTGGCTCTTCACTCTCAATCAACTGCATCCCTGTCCACCAGCACCAAAGTTTATTATCCCGATAGTTAGTGGCGGCTCAAATGTTTCTATTCGCACTGTTCGCCCACTAACGCAATAACCCATGTTAGTGGCTACCTTTTTATCGTCCAAGTAATTTTCTAATTTCATTGTCTTGAAATGTCGTTATACCGTTGGCAATGTTGTTGTCGAAGTACTCAAAATAGTTATTCTCTATCATTTTGTCAGCAATTTCTTTCGCTGATAATGCTCTCTTGATGTTAGGAACAACTGGTGTCGCAATTAAGAAATCATAATCGTTCATTTCTTCTGTCCAGTCAATATTAAGAAAACCATTGTTGTCAATAACTGGCGGTTCATTTTCTATGGTATATGAATCTGATTTAAATGAGTCCTTGTAATTTACATAAATTTCCACCCATCTTCTTCGTATTATGTCAGCACCGATTTTGTCTTTACTGTCAATGTTAGGATTTACAAGTAGTCCAACAGTGCCCCACGATTTATTTAACGAAGGTTTGTCAAGCCATATTCCTTCTGCACTTGCTAGTGCGTAAGCTTGGTTTTCTAAAATTCGCGCATTTTTAATTGTTTCTTTAAACCCTAAGATATATGCTTTTCCAACTTCCGTTGTCGGATGATTAGAAAAAATCATTGAATATGTATTCTGTCTTGATTTTGACTGTCTTCCGTAACGGATTTTTACTTTTACTGCAGACTTGGTCGAAATATCATTTAAGTAAAGTTCGCGCCACTTAATTCTAATTGGCGTCTTCTCCCAAAGTAACGAACCGATAATTATTGTTCCTCCTTTAAAGTTCATTTATTTTTTCCTGCGGTTTGTTTATGTAAGCTTAGTAATAACGCTACTTGCCACTTGTCGTAGGTAATTCTATACTTTAACGTTGGCAAAGTAATGTTTGAAAATGACGATAAAAAGAATAATGAGATAGAGAACTAATATCAAAGTTAAACACGAAAGAACAACTGTTATAGTCCACTTGACATTATACAGCGCGTCTATTACAAACACTTTTGTTGCCCAATCGGATATAAATAAGACGAAACTTGCAATAGTTAAGAGAATAGAATGGCGATTAACAGTATGCAATTTAGTGATATAAATTCTTGCGAAAGATTCTCGCTGTGTCAAAATAGGATCTTTTGCCCCTTGTTTTATTTGATCGGCTAAAAGTCTTAAGTCGTCCCGCTTACTAATTATAAAAGAATAAAGTAAGGTGAAAATCGCAATCCCCGTGCCAAATAAGACCAAATGAAAATTCCATAGGTCGTCAAGCAGTTCTTTATTTGTTATATTAATCTCCATGTGAATCGTTTGCCAAAAAATTTTCTAAAACGGGAAAAAGTTTTGAAAGTATGAAGTCTGGATCATGTAATTCGTTTTCTAACTCTTCTTGGGTAATCGCTGAGCTAGCATTGAATACCTTTTCAGCTGTTTCCTTCATTGCTTCACCAGCCTCCTTAATCATTTCTTGAGTTATTTTGTACTCCTTTTTTCCAACTGTGACTCGTACTACTCTTTTTTGGTACTCAATATTTGGTTCATTAAGGATGTCCTCGATTTTTTCAACCGGCATATTCCTAAACTGGTCCTCCTTTTGCTTTTTGAATTTGCCATCAACCAGATACTCTCGGTAGTTAATATCTACGTCATTTTGATGATAGTATACTGAGCTATATTTCATTTGGAGCTCAGGGATAGTCTTTATTTCGCGTAACTCTTCGAGAATAGTGGGAAGTTTGATATTTGCAACAGGAATTCCTAACAAATGTCTAAGCACTACCTTTGTTATTCTCACAATTTCGTCGTTGCTTTTGGTCGGATCCTCATAAATAAGTACAATAAAATATCGAGAGTAACTGTTTTTCGTAAGTCCTTTTATCATTGGATAGATCATAACAAAGTTTGTGTCGCTTCCAACCTTATGATCTTTCTTGAATTTAATTTTTTGTTCAGCTTCCAGGTAGCCGTCGTAAAAGTTGGTGCTGTATGCGGAGATCTGTAAAAGTAACGCAGAGGCATTCGCTGTAGGATGGTCGGAAAACGTAATTTTATTAATTACTGTTCGTTTTGTCTTGTTTCGGTTTTCATATTCAACAGGCACGCCTTGCTTTTGAAAGCTTTCGATTTTCTTTTTCAAAAATCCGTTCATGTCGTGATATGAAATGCCACCAAAAATGTCTTGGGAATTTTCAGTCATCTCAGTCGTGTAAACTGGCACTTTTATTAGATAACTTTTTTCTTTAACGTTCATGTCATTATTGCTTAACGGTAATAATTTCCAGCTACAAATGGTTGGCGAATTTAGAAGTACAAAACGTCTAACCGCGTTCAACTTGAAGTCGAAGCACAAAATTCCAAATTTGTGTAAGGGCAGTAGTTATGCGTAGTTTTTTTCTATTTTCATTAGGTTAATGAAGTCCGTAAATTTATAAGCCTTTCCTGCGGATAAACATTTAGAAATCCAATCAAACAAATAATTGAAATCGGAATTTTGAATTTTTAAATCTTTAATATGCTCCCAATCCAATGTCTCTCTTTCTCTTCCCGTATTTATATAATTTATTTTAATTTCTTTTGAGATATTGTCGAATTCTTGAGCGGACATCTTTAATATTTGGTTTGCGTCCGGAAATCTGTCAATAAGTTCACCTTTCAGTCCGAAAGTTGTGATCGTAACGTCATATGATTTTCCAAGTCTGCTTAACTCTTCTAGGAGTTTAGAGTCAGTAATATCAATTGCTATTGAGAGTTGAGCAATGTGAGACCATTTACTATTGCTAACACACTGAAAAAAATTTTCTCTAAAATTCGTGAATCGTAGTTCGGCTTTAAGTTCGTTACTAATAAGTTTGAACGGCTGTTCTCCCAGACTTTTTCTAACCTCAAGCATAGTGTTACTGATCTTATATTCGTCTTCTAATAATTCACCAACCTCCCAGTTCAATAATACGACGTCAGGATACTTCCATTTATTTAGTCCTTTTTCATCTTTCTTTCCTTTAGTATGTTCAATATTCATGGAGTATAGTCCACTAGTCAATTCATTATATCTCATAAAAATGGACCGAAACTTCTCTTCACGTTGCTCATCTCTTTTGCTAGCTGCTTCTTCTGCCTCTTCAAATATTTTAACTTGTTTAGCTGATAAACCTGTAGTTTGTTCTGTTGCAAGCTGAGGCCTTTTATAATACCCGTGTCTACCCGGTATTTTTGCTAGAACTGAAGTCGAATCTGTATGCATTACAGAAAAATATTGTCTTATGGAAGTTTCTTTTTCGTCAGGTAATTTCTCAAGAACTTTCGCAGCTAATTCAGGACCGTTAATAGCGGCCTCTGGTTTTTCAGGAAGTAGATTTGGTAGAATTTCCTCTAATTTGTCTCTTAATGTTTTCATTTCGTTGGTCCTTTTGTGAATTAAGTATGCTATTTTCTTCCAATTCCCCTTTCATCCTTCGGTTTCTATTTCCCATCAAAAATTTGCCTCGGGCTATTTATTGTCTAAAGTATTCAAACAGGAACTTTTTTCCAAAATCTTTTCGAACGAAACTCTTGCAAAAAATGAAATATGATCATTTTACAATTTCAAAAAATTGCCTAACAACTTCTCTCCCTCACCCGCAGATTTTTCTGGATGGAACTGCACCGCGTAAAAATTATTCTTGTTCAAGGCAGAACTGTATTCTAAAATATAATCTGTTGTCGCAATTGTATTTTCTCCTTTCTCAACATAATAACCGTGCACAAAATACATATACGCGTTCTCAGGAATGTCTTTCATCAGATCTGATCTCAGATTATAGATGTTATTCCACCCAATCTGCGGAACCTTGTGCTGCGCATCACCTGCAAACTTTTTTACGCGCTGCTTAAAAATTCCAAGACATTCTACATTTCCCTCTTCAGAATAATCGCACATCAGTTGCATGCCCAGACAAATTCCCAGCACAGGCTGCTTCAATGAAACGATCAGTTGATCCAGTTTATGCTCCCGCAAATACTGCATGGCAGAAGAAGCCTCGCCAACTCCCGGAAAAATAACTTTGTCTGCTGCCCTTATCTCATCCGCGTTATCAGTTACCTGCGCGCTCACACCCAGTCTCTCCAATGCAAAAAGCACAGAGCGGATATTGCCGGCATTATATTTTATGATAGCTGTTTTCATTCGCCGGGCCTAAAATTACTGGTATTTGGCAATTATAGCATTTTCCTTTATTTTTGACTCAACAAAAGAATAAATTTATGGCACACGATACGCATCACGGTCACGGAGATCATAACGATCACACAGACAAAACAAAGGCTCCTCACGCTGGTTATTTTGAAGTTCCATTGGCACTCGGCGTTGTATTCTGGGCGCTGGTTTTGGTAATTATCAATGTTTTTTGTCTTAACTGCTCCAACTGCTGCGACGATGAAAAATGCGCCACCGAGTGTAAAACTGAGCAGACTGAAACGCATTCTTCCGGTCACTAAAATTATCCGGTATTTTTCAAACTATATTAACCGCATTCTGAATAAGGATGCGGTTTTCTTTTTTTATTGATATATTTAGTTCAAACATTTTTGTTTATGAATTCTGAAAGAAAACACCCGGTTGGATTGTACTTCCTTTTTTTCGCTGAGATGTGGGAGCGTTTCGGTTATTACCTGATGATCGCGATTTTCACGCTTTACCTGGAAGCGGATCTGCGCGAAGGAGGTTGGGCCATGTCCATGAAAGAATCTTCCAGCATTTACGGAACTTTTATTGCGCTGGTGTTTCTTACTCCATTTTTAGGTGGACTGCTTGCCGACAGAAAATTAGGTTACATCAAATCTGTTGTGATAGGAGGATTGATGATGGGAGTCGGATATTGTTTGATGGCCGTTCATGATCTTACTGTGTTTTATATTGCCGCTGCGCTTGTAATTCTCGGAAATGGATTTTTCAAACCGAATATTTCTTCTTTGCTTGGAAATTTATATGATGATGAACGATTCAAGTCGAAGAAAGACGCCGGCTACAATATTTTTTACATGGGAATAAACGTTGGCGCATTTATCTGTACGTTCATCGCTGCTGCCATGCGTTCTAAATTCGGATGGGGCGGAGCATTTCTTTCTGCCGGCGTTGGAATGTTTGTTGGAGTGATCATTTTTCTTGCCGGATTAAAACATTATCGTCACGCAAATATTTTAAAACCATTAAAGCCGGGAGACAGTACACTTGCTTCAATTTTCGGAACTACTCTGTTGCCTGCAATTCTTGCCGCGGTTTTAGGTTGGATCATTCCGGGAAATATTTTCGGAGACGATTCTACAGACGCGTTTATTTTCGCTTGTGTGCCCGTGATCATTTATTATGCAATGCTGTTTAAGAAATCAGACCTTGAAGAGCGTAAGCCGCTGACAGTGATGTACGCGATTTTTATTGTGGTGATTTTATTCTGGGCTGTGTTCAAACAGAACGGAACCGCATTGAACAAATGGATGAAACTTTATACGGACAGGGAAGCTCCGGCACCGATGGTACCTGTAATGAAGAATATGGCGGTACTCGATACCATGAAACTGGTAAGTAAGGAGAGGGAAATTAAAGACGCGCAATTCCGGATTGTAAAAACTGAATCTGGTGACACAGTCAGAGGGCCCGCATATCCCGATTACTTTAAAAATCTTGACAAATCAAAGTGGCCGCAGGAAAACGGAGAAGTATATTTGATCCCAACTGAAATTTCTCAATCTATTAATCCTGGCTGGGTAATACTGCTTACTCCTGTTGTTGTTGGATTTTTTGCGCTAATGCGAAGAAGAGGAAAAGAACCAACTACACCTTCAAAAATCGGGATTGGTTTGTTTATTTCAGCATTGTCGCCATTGGTAATGGTATGGGCCGTTCAAACATGCGGCAACGGAGCGGAGAAAGCGAGCGGATGGTGGCTCATTGCAACTTACGGAGTAATTACAATAGGAGAATTATGTTTATCCCCGATGGGATTATCATTGGTCTCTAAAATTTCTCCTCCGAGATTAGTTGCGTTAATGATGGGAGGATGGTTTCTTTCCACTTCCATCGGAAATAAATTAAGTGGTGTGCTTGCTTCGTTCTGGGACAAATACGATAACAAAGCAGGATTCTTTATTCTGAATTCAATGCTGTTATTGTTTGCTGCACTGATCATGTTTTTAATGTTGAGAAGGCTGAACAGAATTTTTAAAGGATTGGTGAATAAATAAATTTCAGCGAAGATATTATTTGTTCGACCGCTTTCAGGGTCGTGACTGATGCTATATGTTTATATTATAAACGTGTGATCCCTTCGGGATCAAGAGAGATATTGTATTTGGCAATTTTCTTCAACTCACTACTTGCTTTTATTTTCTTCAATCAATTGTGATCCTGAAGGGATCAAACGTTTATAACCAATCCGGCTAAATGCTATTCCGACCCTGAAAGGCGTCGTACCGAAAGTTATGTTAAGATTATGCAGGAGGTATATATTTATTATTGTTCGACCGCTTTCAGGGTCGTTAATGATAAGATATGCTTATATTATAAACGTATGATCTCCCGGGATCAGGTTTATTTTTTTGTAAAATATATTGGCGATTTTAAATAGAAACAAGTCCAGGTTACAGTGGTGTAATGAGGTATGCCATTAAAGTAACAAAAGAGAAAATGGTATTTTAGATAAAAATAATATTCGGGTTATGCTGAAAAACATATTTATTGTTCTTTTCGCTTTGTGTTTCGCGCAATGTATTTCACAAACGAACGCGAGGCCTGCTGCTAAGAAAGAAGTAATACCTGTGCTCGTAATTCACGGCGGCGCGGGAACAATTTTAAAGAAGAACATGACTCCGGAAAAAGAAAAACTGTACCGGGAGAAAATGGAAGAGGCGTTGAACAAAGGATATGATACTTTACTTAAGGGAGGAAGCGCGCTTGATGCGTGCGAGGTAGTAATAAGAATTCTGGAAGATTCTCCTCTTTTCAATGCAGGAAAAGGTTCTGTATTTACAAACGATGGAAAGAATGAGATGGATGCTGCAATTATGGATGGAAGCAATTTAAAAGCAGGATCGGTTGCGGGTGTAAGAAGAATTAAAAATCCTGTTAGTGCCGCTCGGGCTGTGATGGAAAAATCGGAACATGTTATGATGGTAGGAGACGGAGCGGAAAAGTTTGCGAAGAAATGTAATCTTGAAATTGTAGATACTTCTTATTTCTATACAGAAGAGCGATGGAAAAGTTTGCAGCGTGCAAAAAAAGCGGAACTGATAAAATCAGACAGCAGCGGTGCTGTTCCTGTGCCCAAAGATTATAAATACGGAACTGTTGGCGCTGTGGCGCTGGATAAAAACGGAAATCTTGCGGCTGCAACTTCAACAGGAGGAATGACCAACAAACGATACGGAAGAGTGGGTGATGCGCCAATAATTGGAGCGGGCACGTATGCAAACAACAAAACCTGCGCGGTGTCGTGCACGGGTCACGGTGAGTTTTTTATCCGCGCGCAGGTTGCGTATGATATTTCAGCGCTGATGGCGTATAAAGGTTACAGTGTAAAAAAGGCTTCTGAAAAAGTTGTGATGGAAAAACTTGTTGAGATGAAAGGAGAGGGAGGAGTTATTGCACTGGATGCAAAAGGAAACTTAGCAATGCCTTTCAATTCAGAAGGAATGTACCGCGGTTATATCAAAGCGGATAAAACTGCGCACGTGATGATTTATAAAGAAGAAAAATAACTGAATTCTTTATTGTCGCTTACGACTTCTCGGCTTGTGATCCGATATGAACCGCGGTAGATTTTTTCAAGGTTGAGAGTACAACCATGGTCTGCATATGTGTAATCTCCTGGATCTTTGCCAGTTTTTCCCGCACCAGCAATTCATAAGCCTGTACATCCTTTACAATGATTTTCAGAATGAAATCTGACGAGCCAGTCACCTGGTAACATTCCATTATTTCATCAATTTTCGCAATACCGTTCATGAAATTGTCAATGGCGTTCTGTTTGTTGTATGCAAGCGATACCTGCATGAAAGTTTCAGTTCCGAGTCCCAGTTTATAAAGATCAAGGGTTGCGTGATATCCTTTAATGATTCCGGAGCGTTCGAGTTTTTTTACGCGCTCAAGTGTTGGCGCGGCAGATAATCCTATTTTGTTTGAGAGGTCAAGATTGCTGATTCTTCCGTCTTCCTGTAAAATCTT
>CBIHPU010000010.1:0-19692 GCA_966211935.1 uncultured bacterium
GTGCGCGATTGCAGAAGCGCCATTGCTCTCGAAAAGAAAATGAAAGTGGGCAACGAAGTTTTTTCTCAGGGTGTGGGAGTATGGAGCGTTCACAACAAGAAGTGGTCAACCCTGATGCTTGATAATGTTGCAGCCGTTCTTGGCTGGGCAGAAGAATAATCTACTTCCCTTCAATTATATCAGTGCCAATGCTGATTAATTTCCTTTTAATCTTTTTGTTAGCAGTTTACTTTTATTCTTTATGAAGAATTTTGTAAGCATTGGCTATCTCGCGGCAGGAAGTCTTTTAATTGTATTGCTGTTATTATTTCAGAACAACACCTGGGTTGCTCCGCCGGAAGCTGATAAATTATCCAATCCCAAAAAAGGAAACGAGCAGGCAACCAGGGAAGGGAAAAAGATTTACGAAGAAGTTTGCTGGATCTGTCACGGCGACAAGGGTAATGGCAAAGGACCAGCAAGTGTTGGACTTACTCCTCCACCTGCGGATTTTTTAAGCAGCAGGGTACAGGGACAATCGGATGGAGCTTTATTCTGGAAAATTTCAGAAGGAAAAGGTGCGATGACTAGTTATAAGGATAAATATTCAGAATCTCAGCGATGGTCACTTGTTAATTATATCCGGCAGATAGCGAAAGAAAAAGTGGCTTCTTCATCACGCTAATTATCCTCTGCCGCTCAATAAAGAAAAGTCTTTTGTATATTCGTTTATTACGAATTTATTGAGAAGGCACAAATGAGGGCAATCTTTTTTTTAATCGTTCAGCTGTTTGCTGCAAATATATTTTGCCAGCAGTTTGATTTTAAATGGTCTGAGCAGGCTGTTGATTATTCCGGTCGCGTGAAATACCTGTTGGAAGATAAATCTTTTTATTATTTCACTAAGCAGGCGGATGAAAAAGGTAAATCCAGAACTTACCTGGAGAAGATAAATAAAGCAACCCTGAAGGTTGAATCTTCGGTTCTTGTACTGGAAGACACGGAAGAAATATTTGAAAGATTTGTGAGAGTTATCAAGTCCGATGAAGTATTGCGACTTTTCTTCAGGAGATATAACGCTCAAACAAAAGATGAACAGGTGCTATGCAAAACGATTGACGCTTCAGGAAAAATTTCCGGTGAGCCTGTTGTAATTATAGGCCCCGTAAAAGCTGCACAGGTAGATTGGACCTTTTTAACTTACGCAAGCTGCAGTCCGGATTCATCGAAAATTTTTGTTTATGCTTTGTATTTTGACAAGTACACAGATTTTAAAACATTGAATTATGTTATACTCGATAAAAATCTTACCATACTGAAAAAAGCAGATGACAAATACGACACGGATCTTTATTTGCGTTCAAGTTATGTTACAAATGCCGGTAATCCCGTTGTTTTGTTGGAAGAGGCCACTACAAAAGGCGGGGTTTTGCCTGTGATGTGGTTTTATGATACCGGGAAAAACGAGAAGAAGACTCTGCCGCTGGTGAATTCCACGTATGCCATATATACTGTGAACAATGCAATAGAAAAAGACGGGAAGATGTATGTTTTTTCCTTTGTAAAGAGTAAAAATTTGAACGGTGAAGTAGAGGGATATTATAAACTGTTTGTTACTGAGGTCGAGCCTGGGTAGAAAAAATTTACCCTCCAAAAAAATTTATTTTTTTATACAACTTTTCATTTTATCCCACGGTAGAAAATCAAAAAAAAAAAAAGCGACCGTTGGATGAATAATGATAACAGCTGGTTTAATCTTGATTTTTTTGCCGCACCTGCCGGAGGATTTGTAATTTCAATGGAACAAATGCATTACGCCGGTGTTGTAGCAAAAAAGCAACTTGCTTATGATTGCGGCTATTTACATCTGATAAAAATTAGCAAGGACCTTGACATGGTGTGGACAAAAACTTTTCCAAAAATCCAGGAAGGAATGGAGCTGCCATGGACTCTTCAGTCTCACAAAATTTTATTTAAGGAAAACGATGTGTTTGTTGTGTATAATGATGCGAAAAAGAATTTTGATGGAAAGAGTAAGTTGACGCGTCTTCAAAAATCTGGTCAGGCGGAAGGAGTGCTCGTAAAAATTGATGACAGCGGTACTGTAGCCAAGCTTCGTTTCGCGGAAAATGAAAAGTTGAACTTTTATCCCTCTCAGGCATTTTATATTTCTGATAACAACATGTTGCTTTATACAGAAAAAGACAAGATGTTGCGCTGGGCGAGCATGCGGGCGAAGTAGGCTTCTTATTTTAGAAGAGCAAATAGTCCGCCTGGAATCTGCGAATGTTCTTGTAGATCTGCGTGAATCTGTGTAATCTGTGGCTGAATTGTAAATTTCGGCGCATCATAATGTCATATCTGCTTCGTATCTTCGCGTAACAATCATCATTAGCCCAAATTTCAATGGAAGATAAAATACGGGTCGGTATAACCCAGGGCGATATCAATGGTATCGGACTCGAAGTCATTATAAAAACATTTCTTGAGCCGCAGCTTACAGAAATATGTACACCAATTCTTTTCAGCTCGCAAAAAACTGTAGGTTACTATCGCCGTGTTCTTGGAACTGAAGAGTTTAACTTCAATCCTATCCGCGATTTCAAGCAGGTAAATACAAAGAAGCCAAATGTGTTTGTATGTTACGAAGAAGAAGTGGTTATTGAAATGGGGAAGTCAACTCCAAATGGAGGAAAGTATGCGCTCATTTCTCTTGAGAAAGCAACCGAAGCTTTAAAGGAAAATAATATAGATGTTCTTGTTACTGCCCCTATCAATAAACACAACATTCAGTCTGAGGCTTTCCAATTTCCGGGACATACAGAATATCTTGCAAGCAAGTTTGGTTTTGAAAAAGGAGCAATGATGCTGATGTGTTCTGATGATCTTCGTGTTGGACTCGTAACGGGTCACATTGCTATCTCTAAAGTCGCGTCAGCTATTACAACCGAAAAGATATACGAGAAAATTGTTCAACTCAGTAAAACACTGGTTCAGGATTTCGTCATACAAAAACCAAAGATCGCGGTGCTTGGACTAAATCCACACGCGGGTGATAACGGTACAATCGGAAACGAAGACAATGAGATCGTTGTTCCCGCGATAGAAAAAGCTAAAGCAGAAAACAACATTATGGCTTACGGTCCTTTTGCTGCTGATGGTTTTTTTGGTTCGGGCAATTACAGAAAATTTGATGGCGTGATCGCGATGTACCATGACCAGGGATTGATTCCGTTCAAATCGCTCACGTTCAATAATGGAGTTAATTTTACTGCCGGTTTGCCGATTGTCCGCACATCTCCTGATCACGGAACAGCATATGAGATCGCGGGAAAAAATATTGCAAGCGAAGATAGTTTTAAGAAAGCGGTTTACATGGCAATAGATATTTTCCGCAACCGCGCGCAGCATAAGGAGATCTCGGCTAATCCGCTTCCATTCTCCAAGCTTGGAAAAGAAAAATGAAAATCAATAGCGGAATAAGATATTTTTTAATTCTGTTACTGTTACATTCTTTTTTAGCTGCTCAACAAAATAGTCTTTCCTTTCGCTGGATTTCTTTTTCCGCAGGCCTAGGTGTGAACACAAATCTTCCAGCGGATACATTATCGTTTCAAAGAATATCTTCAGGAGATCACAGTTTACTGCATCCCGGATTTTTAGGTATGCAAAAAGAAAAAGATTACCGCGTGAACGCGCAGGGAGAAATAAAACTTGCTGCAGGTTTTAATTTCAGAAAGCAAAAAGATCATTTTATTTCGCGCAGATTGCTGCGTGTGGGATTATCAATCAATTATTCTCAATTTATTTCCGCGGAATATTCACGTACAAATTATGTAAGGTATGATACGACAGTTGACGCGGGAGGAACTTTTTATTACGATTCAGTTTTTGTAAATAAATTGAGATATACTTCAAATCAGCGGTTGACAGGCATTGAAGCCGCCCTGCTTTTTTATAGTGACACATCAAAATTATATGGCTTTTACACGGGTATTTCATTAACGCAATATTTTGGATTGAATAACATTGTAGCCGCGCGATATTCAGAGCATTACTCAATACAGCAAACAAACACTTCGGGCCAGTTAAAAGATAAATTGCCGGAGCAGCATTTGCTTTATTCTGAAGAGGCAGATGTCAGAGGAAAATTTTCAATGGTCTCGCGCATTTCAATTCCGGTAGCGTTAAGTTTGCGTTTGGCCAGAACGAAGAAATTTCTGCGGAAGATTCAGTTGTTTGGAGAAGTGATGCCTTGCCTTGATATAACAACTTTTCCAGGAGTCAGAACCTACGTTAACGCCACAGCTTTGTGGCAGGGAGGAATCCGTTATGATTTTAAATAGCGGTAATTAATAAAACAAAAAAGCTGACTTTTAGGTCAGCTTTAAATTCCTTGAGCGTGGTGGGGATAATTCAAATCAATTAAGTTCGAAGCTCAATGTTACAGTTTTACCGCTGTCCGCAAATTCAACTTTGTCGGCCAGACTGTTCATTAAAAAGATTCCGCGTCCGTGCGGTTTTTCAATGTTCTCAGGTGCAGTGGGATCAGGAACACGTGTGTAATCGAACCCGTTGCCTTCATCCTGAACCTTGAACGATATTCCTTTGTCGTCAGACTTGAACGATATTTGAATGTGCTTGGTGGGGTCGAGTTTGTTGCCGTGCTGAATAGCGTTGTTCACGGCTTCAGTTACTGCAATCAGAATATTACCATAATTGTCTTCTCCTACCTCGAATACATCACACACGTCTTCGATCATTCTTTCGACCAGAATAATATTTTCCGATCTGGATGAAATTTTCATTTTTTGATCTTGTGTCAATACCATAACCTTTTTTTACTGTTTATTATAGTTGTTAAAGTATTCTGACACTTTTTCTTTATAGTATGGTGTCAGAGAAGGAGGAACCGTCTTTAACAACTCCAGTTCTTTCTCCTTCATCCTCTTATACTCTAAAAAAAGATTTTGGTTACCTGTATTTTGCTGATCTGCCTCATTGCTTTCACGCTTTTCATCGAATTCTCTCTCCCGTTCGGCTTTTTCTGATTCAAGTAACCTAGTTAATATTTCTTTTTGCCGCTCAATTGTCTGTTGGGTTATTATTTTGTTAACAAGTTCTGTTTCAGTTTCTTCCATAAGGTTGGCTAAATTTCCTCCGGGGTTTTTCCCGCCATCCTTCATGTTTTTCATCGCATCCTGCATCATTTTTCTCAACGCTTCCTGTTGCGCGGCCATTTTTGCAAACTGCTCACTCGGTAATCCACCCATTCCATTTTGTCCTTTCTTATCTCCGGGTTTCATTCCAGGCTTCTGACCATTTTTTTCCATTGCGTCTTTCATCTGCTGCAACTGTTTATTTAATGCTTCCTGCATTTTTCGCATGCTGCCCATACTTGGTTTTGCGCCGCTGCCTCCGGGTTTGCTGCAGCTTCCGCTTCCAGGCGATCCGTTTTTCTTTTGCGCCGCTGCCTGTTGCATTTGTTCGAGACTTTCATTCAGCATCAGTGCAAGATTGTTTATGCTTGTCATAATATTCTGCATGCGCGTTGACGCGTCGTAAGTGTTTCTTTCTTCAAGCGCGCCAATGCTCTTGCCCATATTCATTTGTATCGCATTGATCTCCCTGATTACATCAGCTGAGATTTTAGGCTGACGCTTGCTGATAGCTAACAGTGAATCTTCAACTTTTTTCGCGTCTTCTCTCAACTTCTGCTGTTGCTGTCCAAGAGAGGTAAAATTCGGATCGGAAGCTTTTGCCTTTTTTGTTTTGTTTACAAGCTCCTCCTGTTCAAAGGATAAATGCAAAAGATTTTCCAGCAACTGACGAATGGCCGCCATGTCTTCGCCTTCCTGCTCCTCTGACATTTGCTGTTGGGCCATTTGCATTTGCTGTTGCATTTGCTGCATCTGATCTGAGGCGTTCTTCTGATTCTTCGACGCGTTCTTCTTATTATTTTGCTGCAACTGCTCTTCGGCGCTGTTCTGCTCTTTCGAAATTTCCTTGTGCATTTCCTCTGTGTTCGGCAGGCTGTTTGGAGTTTCAAGTTCTTTATTTTTCTGATCGAGCTCTTTCATTTCATTCTTAAGCTCATCAAATTTTTTCGTCAGCTCTTCCTGTTTTTTCTCCAGTTCCTGGTTATCCTTGCTTAATTTATTCTCTTCAATTTGCTTTTTCAGGTCTTCCATCTGCTTTTTAAGATCATCCATTTTTTTCTGAAGATCTTCCTGCTTCTGCTTATCATCACTGCCGGACTTTTTAAAATCTTCGGTCTCTTTTTTCAAATTGTCCATTTGTTTTTTCAGATCCTCTTTCTTTTCATTCAGGCGTTTCTCTTCCGCTTTCTTATCAGGATTGGTCTCATGACTCAATTGCTCCTGTTGTTTTTGAAGTTCATCAAGCTTTTCAATTGCCTGCTCTAGTTTCTGTTCAACTTCAAGTTGTTTGAATAATTCCAGGTTTCTGTCAAGTTCTTTTTCAATATCCTTGTCAGTCATCTTCATTTTCTCCAATGTCTCCTGCACCTTTTGTTTGTCTGCCATTTTCTCCATCAGCTTCTGGAGTTCATCAAAAAGTTTTTTCATTTCAGGAGTCATGATGTTTTCCATCAGCTTTTCCAGTTCTTCCTGTTTCTGCATCAGCTCCTCGTTCTGCTGCTGGTTGAACTGGTTCCTCATTTCATTGTTCTGCTGATTCTGCAACTTGAAATTTTCTATCTTCTTATTTAACTCATTCTGTTTATTGATCAGATCTTCCATCTTCTTCTTCTCTTCCCAGCCAAGCTGTTTCTTTTCCTGGACCTGTTTACTCAGTTCAGTGATTTGTTTCTGCAGATCCTTCGCGGCTTTCAGCGCGTTCTCCATTTCATTCTCAATGTTCTCGCTGTTTTTATTTGCCTGTTTGTTTATCTCATCAAGCGTTGGAGCCTTAAAAATCATTACAGTTGACTTAGCCGATTTTGATCCGTTCACTCCGTCATTATCCCAGACTTCAAAATAATATTCAATCTTGTCTCCAGGTTTTACGGTGAACAGATTCATGTCAAAGAAATGATAAAAAGCCTGCGCCACCTGATTTTTGCCTACGCCAAGATTAATCTGCTCTTTCTTTTCAATCGCGTTGCCGCTGCTGTCTGTTGTGTAGTGTGTATAATTGAAATTCAGTTTCGTAAATCCGTAATCGTCTTTTAGCGTTCCGCTGAAATAAATATTTTTTGGATGTAATGAATCTTTTTCTTCACTTACATCAATAACGGGAAACGCGTCCGGAATAACATTCACAGAGTAAACCAGCGAATCAGTTGTATTGATAATGGCGTTACCGGTTTTTACTGCATAATTTCCTCCGCGCAAAAATCTTCTTGAATATGAAAACTTATTTTCAGCGGTTGGATCCAGCTGCAGCATCGTATCACCGAAATTCAAGCGGAGGAATTCGCTGTTGCGCGTGTTGAATTGCCATTGGACTTTTGTCCCTTGAGGAATAATAAGATCGCCTGTGTTATTTACAGTTTCATTTTTTCTTCCAAGATAAGCGGGGTAGGAAAGGTTGATCTTAAAATCCACCATGGTGGGTTTCGGAATGGCAACCAGTTCAAATTCATTGGAAGAAAATCCGTTTGCGGTGAAATGAAATTTTATATTCTCCTGAACGTTTTTAAATGTGTGGGTGAAAGTAACGTTGTTTTCTTTTTCAAGTTTTACAATATTGCCTCCCATTTCAATGTAAACTTCGCCGGGAGTTTCATTTCCTTTAATTTTCAGCGTAAGCGGAAAATCCTGTTGCTGCAAGGCCTTCAGATCTTTGTTCTGCAACTCAAAAGTAAAAGGAGCGGGTTTGCTGTAGTAGGTATCATAATTCACAAGTCGCTTTGTTCCTTCGGTAAGAACTGATGGCGCGGCAAAAAGTAATACGATAAGCACACTCAGGGGAACGTAAACAAATTTGAGATAGCGACGGTTATCTTTCATGTTGATTGCCGCTGTAAACGGAACCGGTTTCAGTTCGTTTATCTTCTGGTTAATGGAAGCCTGCCAGAGATCAGGTGAAATAATATTTGCTTTTTGTGAAGAGAGTTGAAGGTAATTCAAAAGCTTGTCCTGCACGTTGTGAAAATGCGTGCCAATGATAGACGCGGCCTGCTCGTAAGAAATAATTTTTCCGAGTTTGTAAAGTTTCGAAAGGGGAATGGCAATGTAACGCGCAATAATCACCGACGTGGATAAAACCCAGGAGTAAAAAAGCGCCATGCGCACAGCTGAACTGAACTCACCAAAGTATTCAATTAACGCGGCGCTGAGGAAAAAAATGATTCCTAATCCTACAGTGTAAATACTTCCACGTAGTAATTGGTTTTTATAATATTTCCGGATAAACTCATCCAGCTTTTGTATAATCACGTTGCCTGTTAAGCCGGATGTTTCTGAGTTGATTTCAGCCATTAGTAAAATACTTTTTTTTGGACGCTACCCTGATTAACAAATATAACGAAAATACGCCGCCTTAGTTGTATGAGAGATGTTATGAAACCTGTATTTCCATAAGGGAATTGTGGAAATTTAACAATTAAGTAACCTGAATGAGCAACAGAATTTTTTGTTTGGAAAACGACATCCTGATTTGAAAATTTTCGAATACTGATTCTGAAAATGAATAGTAACAGCTAATGGAAAAAATTTATGTTCCGGATCTGCAAGGTTGAGCTGGCACAAAAACTGTTGTCTGCACTCAACAACAAGGAAAGTACGTAACTTAGCGTACGTAAAATAAAAAAACAGGAAACCTAAACTGTAGTTTATGAATATCATCGTACCGATGGCGGGCCTGGGCAAAAGAATGAGGCCGCATACGCTTACAACAGCAAAACCTTTAATTCCCGTTGCAGGTCAGCCGGTAGTGCAGCGCCTTGTTGAAGACATCACCCGCGTGTGCGGAGAGAAAGTGGAAGAGATCGCTTTCATCATTAGTCCGGCATTTGGAAAAGAAGTTGAGGCTAACCTGATGAAAATTGCCGCGAGTCAAAACGCAAAAGGCAGCATCTGGTACCAGGAAGTTGCTTTAGGAACCGCGCACGCAATTCTATGTGCGGAACCCGTTCTGAAAGGAAAAACAGTTGTGGCGTTTGCGGATACTTTGTTCAAGGCGGATTTCAAAATGGATACATCACACGAAGGTGTAATCTGGGTTCAGAAGATTGAAGATCCACGTCAGTTTGGAGTGGTAAAGGTTGACAGCAAAAATGTGATTACTGATTTTGTTGAGAAACCGCAGGAATTTGTAAGTGATCTTGCAATTATTGGCATTTACTATTTTAAAGATGGAGAATACCTGAAAAAAGAATTGAAATATCTTCTGGATAACGATATAAAAGATAAAGGCGAATATCAGCTTACAAACGCGCTGGAGAACATGAAGAAGAAGGGGACTAAATTTGTTCCGGGCAAAGTGAGTGAGTGGTTGGATTGCGGGAATAAAGACGCGACTGTCTATACTAATCAACGAATTCTCGAATATGATAAAGGTGATGCAAGACTGAGATCGAAAACTGCAGTATTGGAAAATGCTGTGGTAATAGAACCATGTTTCATTGGAGAAAATGTAAAAATCATTAATTCGGTAGTGGGTCCGCACGTTTCAATTGGATCCGGCACGAATGTTGAAAACTCTGTTATCAGAAACTCTGTCATTCAGACAAACAGCAAAGTGATTTCGTCTAATATTGTTAATTCGATGATAGGGAACTATGCCGAAGTCCGGGGAAAATCCCTGGATCTGAGCGTAGGCGATTACAACATTTGCACTTGATCCGGAAAACAGATGCAATATCCTGGCTGAAACCTTTCGCGCGGAGAATTACACTTTCTTCCGCAACTCTGTGTCTTTTGATCTTCTTTTCTTTTTCATTCGTTTCCTGCA
Organism: uncultured bacterium; assembly: GCA_966211935.1. GTDB lineage: Bacteria > Bacteroidota > Bacteroidia > B-17B0 > Aurantibacillaceae > AM-1111. The sequence goes on from CBIHPU010000010.1 coordinate 9,898, forward strand.
AGGGAAAAAAGAATTCAACCTCTTCTTCTTCCGGACATAGTGCTTCTTCACAGCCTAAAAAGAAAAACGGAAAACTGACTGATGAGGAAAAAGTGCGTTTTAAAAGTTATTTTCTAAACGCCTGCCGCCAGAAAGCTTTGGGAAATGTTGAATTGGCGGAAGAACAGTTCAAGGAAGCGCTTAAAATCGATCCTGAAAACGCAGCCACAAAATATGAGCTTGCATCCATTTACAGGCAAACCGGATTAATTGATGATGCTTTAACTCATTCACGCGGCGCGGCAAGCACTGAACCAAAGAACGAATGGTACCAGTTGCTTTACATCGATTGCCTTCACGCTAAAAAATTTTACAGCGAAGCGGCTTCCGCGTACGAAAAGTTGATTGATCAACATCCCGGCAAGATCGATTATTACAATGAAATGGCGAGAGAATATTCTTATGCCGGTAATTACAAACAAGCTATTAAAACTTATGATCTTATCGGCGAGAAATTCGGCAAGACCGCTGATGTTTATCTCTCCAAAATAAAATTGCTGAAGCAGCAAAAGAAATTCAGCGAAGCGGAACAGGAGTTGAAGAGTCTTATTGAAGTTTATCCGAAGGAAACAAATTATTACACTTACCTCGCCGAGTTATACCAGGATACGCAACAGGATGAAAAAGCGATGGAGGTTTACAAAAAACTTTCCGCAATTGAACCTGATAATCCTTATGTGCATCTCGCGCTTGCCGATTATTATCGTTCACGCCAGAACGATTCAGCTTTTTTGCGTGAATTAAAAGTAGCGTTCCGTTATCCTGAACTTAGTATTGATCAAAAAGTCTTGATGCTGATGTCTTTTTTTACAATAAGCGATCAGTATCCGGAATTCAGAAAAGATGGGCTGGAGTTGTGTGAGATAGTAGTGAATGTACATCCTGAAGTGGCAAAGGCGCACGCGGTTTATGGAGACTACCTTTATCGTGACGGAAAACTAAAAGAGTCGCGCGATCAGTATCTGGAAGTGCTGACAAAAGACAAAAGCAAATTTTCTATCTGGGATAAGCTCATGATGATAGATACTGAATTGTATGATTTCCGCGCGCTTGAACTGCATGCGCAGGAAGCGGTTGATCTTTTTCCTTCACATTCTCTTCCGCTTTATTACGCGGGAATAGCGAAGATCCAGTTAAAAAAGTATAAAGAGGGAGTTGAATTGTTACTCGAGGCGAGAGAGTACGTAATAGACGATAACAATTTGCTTACGCAGATCTATATTCAGCTCGGGAACGCATACAATTATTTAAAGGACTACCAGAAAAGCGACGCGGCATTTGAGAATGCGCTGAAGATTGATCCGGACAATACGCAGGTAATGAATAATTACAGTTATTTTTTGTCGGTGCGCAAGGAAAAGCTTGAACGTGCGGAGAAATTGTCGTCGCGCAGCAATGAGATTGACAGAAAGAATCCTCAATTTATGGATACCTATTCGTGGATTCTTTACCAGCAGAATAAACTGGAAGAGGCGAAAGAATGGTCGGAGAAAGCAATAGCAAATGGGGGAGAAAAGAACGGAACCATACTGGAACATTATGGAGATATTTTATTTAAACTGAATGAAACTGAAAAAGCGATCACTTATTGGAAAAAAGCAAAAGAGACAGGTCGGCATTCAGAAAATATTGACAAGAAAATTAATGAGAAGAAGTTGTATGAATAGATTTTTTCTGTTGAAGGTTGTTGTTGGTTCAGTCATTCTGTTAACCGGATTTTCATCGTGTAAATCCAAAAAAGTGCAGCAGACTGTTGAAGTGCCGGCGGATACGAGTCGTTGTAAGCTTGATTTTAAAAACGCCAAAGTTCTTGAGCGTCACATGAAGGAGAAGGAGCTGAAGTTTAAGACTGTGAACGGGAAATTCAGCTGTGACATGATCATGAACGATGAAGAGAGTAGTTTTAATGTGTCGGTGCGGTGCAGAAAAGACAGCATCATCTGGTTGAATATTTCCAAAGCGGCGATTGACGCAATACGAATGGTAATTACAAAAGACTCGGTGAAAATGATGATCATGACAGAGCTGGGTGGATTGGATAAAAGTTATTTTAAAGGCGACTTCAGTTATATCAATCAGAAGTTGAACGCTGATCTTGATTACGACATGGTGCAAGCATTATTGTTTGGCAACAGCGCGGATTTTTTTAATGATACGGTAAACTTTAAAGCGGGAAAAGATAAAGCGAACTGCCAGTATTTATTAAGTACCATCCGTAAGCGAAAACTTCAGAAAATCATCGATGGCAGACCCAGTAAAATAAGCTATCAGACAATCTGGCTCAATCCTGAAACATGGAAAATTGAAATGCTTGAATATGATGATCCTGATACAAAACGAAAATTTAATGCGTGTTACGATGATTTTCAGCAGGTGGACAGCATCACTTCAATGCCGTATAAATTACTTTACACAATAACGGCGCAGAAAATTATAAAAGCGCAGTTGATCTGGAACCGGATAAAATTGAACGAGTCAGTTTCATTTCCTTTCAGGATCCCGGATAGTTATCCGGCAATTGAATTCAAGAAAAAAGAGGGCGAGGAAATTCAGAATAATAATGGTAATAATAACGGAACCGGAAGCGGAAACGATTGATGTTTCAAATTAATGTTATGAATAATCTATTGGCTAAAAGATCTTTTTTATGCGTGCTGTTTTTTGGCTTGATGATGTTGAACGTTATCGCGCAAAAAAATCAACCAAAGAACTTAACCGACGCGCAGAAGAATAAAAAGAAACTCACTGAAGAGATCAAGAATCTTGATGCGGTTTTGGGGCAAACCAAAACAAAAAGGAATCTGACTATTCTTCAGCTTCAGGCGCTGAATATTAAAATTTCCAAGCGCGAAGAATTGATCAATACCATTAATTATGAAATAAAGCTCATTAACGGGCAGATAAGTCGCAAGCAAAAAGAAATTGATGGAAAAAGCGCTGAACTTGATACGCTGAAGAGCCGGTATAAAAAACTTATCCGCTATGCTTACCGCAACCAGGACAATTATAATAAACTGATGTTTGTATTTGCGAGTAAGGATTTTAATCAGGCTTATGAGCGCGTCAAATATATGCAGGAGATAAGTGTAAAGCGCCGTGCGCACGCCGATTCGATAATTTCCAAACAAGCAAGTCTCAGTAAGGAGAAAGAAAAATTGCTGGCTCAAATAGAGCAGAAAAAAAGCCTGCTGACTTCCGAAGAAAAAGAGAAAATAAATCTATCGAATGAGAAAAGTGAGCAAGAGGATCAATTGAATAAGTTGTCAGCTGACGAACAACGTTTGAAGAATGAACTGGAGGAAAAAAGAAAAGATGTTGCGGCAATTGACAAGAAGATAAAGGAAATGATTAATGAAATAGCAATTAAGGCGCAAAAGGAGAAGGAAGCAAGGGAGAAGAAAAGGAAAGAAGAACAGAAGAGGAAAGAAGAGCTTGCGGCGAAAAATAAAAAGAATAATACAAAAGCAACAAAAGTTGAGCCTGAAACGCCAAAAGCGGCAAAAGATCCTGATGAAGAATTGTCAGAGGATTTTGCGAGTAACAAAGGACGTTTGCCATGGCCAATCTTGAACGGCGTTATCACTGGTAATTTCGGCCAGCATGAACATCCCAAGATAAAAGATTTTATTATTACAAATTCAGGCGTGGACATTACAGCGGGATCAAAGGTTGCGAATGCGCGTTCCATTTTTAACGGACAGGTAACACTCATCGCGCCTATGCCCGATGGCAACGGAAAGATCGTGATCGTCCGTCACGGTTCATATCTCAGTGTATATACTAATCTTTCAAGAGTATTGGTGAGCACAGGTGATAAAGTTAAAGTAAAACAACCTATAGGCGAAGTTTCTTTTGATGAAGAAAGCGGCGGAACGACAATGAACCTGCAGATCTGGAAAGGGCAGACGAAATTAAATCCTGAAGACTGGTTGTACCAGGGCGATTAATTTATTGAATCAAAACAATCGCAATTGCGAGTCCCCTGCGCTCCGGTCAAACAAATCTGATCTCAATTCACGCTCAGTTTCATTTTTCAAAAATTTATTTTTGGACAGATGAAACAACTGTGCGATTGATTCTGATATCTGTCCTTCTCCGCGCATTCTTGTCCCAAACCGTGAATCGTTGACACTTCCGCCGTGACAGGCGCAGATCTGGTTCCATACTTTGGAAGCGCGGTCTGGATGATTCTTGAATAGCCAATCCTTGAAAATATCTCCAACGGCGCCGTTCAATCTTACAATAGTGTAACCGGCCCAGGTTGCTCCATTCTCATTTGCCTGTTTCATCACTTTTGGAATCTCGTGATTATTTATTCCAGGCACTATTGGCGCGATCATTACTCCGCAAGGTATTTTATTTGCGGACATTTGCTTTAAAACATTAAAACGGTTCCTGTATGTGCTTGTGCGTGGTTCAAGTATCATTCTCGTTTTTTCATCTGTTCCGGTAATACTTACAGTTACTGTTACCAGTTGTAATTCTGCAAGAGCCTGCAGCACGTCTATATCGCGGATAACAAGCGCGTTTTTTGTAATGATGGAAACAGGATGCTTGAATTTTAAACAGGTTTCAAGAATGCTGCGTGTAAGTTTGAATTTTCTTTCAGCCGGCTGATAACAATCCGTGTTGCCGGACAACATGATCGGCAACGGGTTCCAGCTTTTTTTTGAAAATTCTTTTTCGAGGACTTCAACTACATTTTTCTTCACAATTATTTTTCTTTCAAAATCGAGCCCCGCGCTGTACCCCCAGTACTCGTGCGTATTTCTCGCGTAACAATAAATGCACCCATGCTCACAACCCTGATAGGGATTCATTGAATAATACATTCCGAGATCAGGACTGTCCACCTTATTTACAATGGTTTTTGGATAGGTGAAAATGAATTCTGTTTTCTCGTCGTCCAGCAATTCTTCATCAAGCCCTTCAATATGTTCAGTTGAATACTGATTCCTGAAAAACTTATTGTTTGGATTAACCTGCGCCCCTCTTCCCTTGAAATAATTATTTTCTTTTTCCTCCATTGGTTGATAATGATTTTATCAAAACTGACGGGAGTAAAATACGCTGGGAACTGAAATAAAAAAAATAAGAATGAACCTTTTGTGTTAAAAGCCGGCAGCCAAAGTTAATTTTTAGTACAAAATTTTTTCATGAGTAAACTACCGGCCTCAATACACAATTAATTTTTGCGTTGCGCCTGCTGCTGGATGTATAAAATAAAGTCCTTTCGGGAAACCGGCCAGGTCAATATATTTTACGTTCATTTCCTGCCGAATGATTTTTCCGCATACATCATATATTGTAATATCTGTTTTGCGTGAGAGTGTGATAGTTTCATTATTCTGCGCCGGATTTGGCCAGATAAACAATTTTTCCGGTTCCGGATTGTCAATTGTTCTGTTCGTTTCATTTGGAGTTGGAATAACAAATTCCTTCCACTCATTATTTCCATCTGAACTGCGGCCAACGGAAACATCGGCTTTAACTGAAGTATATATTACTGAGTCCACTAAAGAGAATCCGTTTGGCGCTATAAGGTATAATTCCCCCCCTCCCGAATTTAATTGGAAATTTAAGTGGAGCTTTCCCTGTAAAGTATCTTTATCCGCCCACAAAATAAAATGTTTTTTGGCGGGGATGATAGATGTTTGTGAGCGTTCGTTAATTCTGAATTTTGTTTTATTGTTGAGATCATCAGTAATAAAAAAATCTTTCAGATCAACAGCAAATGAATTTGGATTGTAGATCTCTATCCAGCCATCATGTTCGACAAATTCGTCAAAGATGCTGTAATTATTGTGCGGAAGAATTTCATTTATAAACAGAAATTGCAGCGGATCAAAAGCGGTATCCTGTTCAAAGTAAGCTGTAATTGTGCTCCCGGATGTGATCAGCACTGTTTTCTGTGCATTTGTATCCGTCGCTTGTCCCCAGTTTTTAAATTTATATCCCGGGTAAGGTATAGCTGTTACAGTAATTGGATTTCCTTTAAAATAAATTCCGCTCCACGGATAAATTTTTGCTGAGTCGCGATTAAGATCCTTATCCAGGTATAATGAATTCAATTTTATTTTTCCCATTACGGTATCATTCACATTTATTGTAATTTTTACAGTATCATTTAATGTGAAATAATTATTGAATTGGTTGCGTGTTTTTGCAGGACGATTCAGTGCAAAAGAGGTGAGATAGTTACTGATACTGTTCCATTTATTCAAGGAAGGAACTTCAAAAAGTCTGCCGGCAAGCGTTGTTGAGTCTGAAGGATAGCGCCAGCGGTTAACATAACGCATCATTTCAGGATCATAAACATTCTTTACATTTTGAACAGAAGAATTCAGTTTAGACGATAGAAAATTACTGTTGAGCAGGTCAGCGAACCGGTTTATGAAAAACACTTTGAATGAATCATTCAAAATTAAATTGCGGAGAATTTGGGTATATGAACCGTGTGCCGGATTCAGTGCGTCATCCAATACATTAAAGTTTACTGACGGAGCCGAGCAATCTCCGCCAAAAGCGGCGTCGAGGTCATAAATCATCCATCTCCATCTTCCATCTGCAACGTTATTCGCGCCCGGGTAATTTGGTCCGTAATTAAAATGCCAGAACTTGGCGTTGTTATCCGGCCAGTCACCATTACCAAGAAAAATATGGGCGCATTGAAAATCAATAAAAGTGTTTTTATCAATAACTTCCCAAACGTGATTGTAATTTTCACTTTGTGTAAGATCCGCATTTTGCACAAAATCCAGTAATTCAGTATAGGATTGTTCAGCGCCAGGATATCCTTCATCCAGTGTTCCTGTTTGTGCCAGGATAGTACTGTATGAATTTTTCCAATTGTATTTGTTGCTTAAATAATTGTCATCAAGAATTTCTTTTATGCTCTGAACTCCCCAATATTCGCCGTTCAGAAAAACAACACATTGCCGCGAATGCTGAACGACATTATCCAGCGTTTGCAGAACGTCACCGGCAATATCATCACGCGGCATGCAATCTGGACGGTGACCACCGTTCCTCAGTAATAATCTTGAAAACTGCTTAGTATTTTCATTTGGAAAAAATTTGTGATCAAAAAATTTGTTACCGTATTCTTCCCGGGCGATGAGCTGAAGGGATTTTTGAGGGGCATGCCTTCCCCCGTGACCATGAATTTTTGCGTCGCAGAATTGGGAGATAACAAGATTGCCATTGGTTTCAAAGAATTCAATATGTATTTTCCTGCTTTCCGTTTTACCGTAATTTCCATCATTAGCGGAATCATTGCCATAAACATAAATTCCTGTTTCATGAGAAAAAAAGTCAAGGCTGTCTGCAGTAATTGAAACAACCGGCATTGAATATGCGTTTTGCAGAGCAGAACGAATAAAATAAGTTGCAACCGCGCAAGAATCAGGCAACGAAACGAAACCTGGTTTGAAAATGCGCGCTTTTAATACAGTGACTTTTTCTGAAGTAGAATATGGAGGCAGCCAACCTCTGCTGTTTGCCCGTTGCATGTCATACCCGGGAAGCGGATAGGCAAAAGATGGATTGGTCGGTATAGTTGAATAGTTATCAGGTATGCTGTTTGTATTCGTTATTATAATTGGATTGGTATAAGGGAAAGAATTTTGTGTTGGTACAGAACCGTCAGTAGTGTAATAGATCATCGCGCCAGTTACCGGGCTGTTGATGGCTACAAAAATTGAATCGGGATAATAACCGGGCTGTAAGGAGAAAACTGGCTTTGGTAATACTTGCTGGTAAACAAACAGAACACCACAGGCGAAAAAAAATGAAAGCAGTATCCGGCGTTTCAATAGCATCAATTTCTGCTAAACTCAAACCCTATTCCAACAGTTGCTTGTGCGCCCCATCCTGCAAAAATTGTTGAATATTTAGCAGAAGCCCTGGCGAAAGTGTATGTTTTTTCGTTTAAATAATAATTAAAACGCATTCCGAAATCTGGCGCGTAATCAACGTTCATCAACGCTCCCTTGGTGTTTCTTCTTGCCGAATTACAGAAGTCGATGCCAAAGATGTTTGCGTAAACTCCAAACTGTACGTTGTCCTTCTGGATTGGATTGAAACCAAAACCATCTGGTAAAATGAACAGCAATGCGCTCGCCGATAAATTAACGCATGAATTACTATTGCCGGAAGCAAGAAAAAATAACAACACTCCTGCAACCGGACCAACGGGCATATGCATGTAAAACTGGTTGCTGTCGTTCAGTCCAACGCTTACTCTGTAATTAGTTGAGAAAGGAGTGGTGCCGATGGATCGTTCAAGTTCCAACGCAACGCTATGCGTTCTCCATCCGTGATGCGCCATAAATTCATTGTCTTCGTAACCAACATCAAAACGAAAAAACTTTTTGTAGCTGTTAAAATCTGTTCCTTCTGTTTTTTTTCCTCCGCTTGCGGTTTGAGAAAACAGTGAGAAACTGCAAAAAAGTGATATAACAAATAATATTTTTTTCATCTCTTCAATTTTGACATTTCGAAATTATCCGCTGTTCTGCGAATTTAAAAATTTTTGGTCGGCACATCGGTTAAATTCAACGGTTACCGTTATTCTGCAAGAAGTTTGTTAATGAATTCTTCGTGCTCTTTTTTGAATTTTTCATGTTCCGCGCCTGTTGCCGGACCGTAATAACCGGTGTAAACCTTCCTGATCTTTCCTTTTTTATCGATGTAAATAGTGGTGGGAAAAGCGTTGATATCACTTAACATCGGAAAGGTCTGGGCAGCTTTTTCTTTGCCAGTCTTTCCTGTTATCAGCATCTCATAATTCACACCAAATTTATTTTTTAAGCGCTTAACATTCTCCGCGGCTTTCTCAAAATTCTCTGTTTTTTCAAATGCAAGCGCTATCACTTCCAGCCCTTTGGTTTTATTGTTATTATAAAATTCTGCAAGATATTTTGTTTCATCCATGCAGTTCGGACACCAGGTGCCCATAACCTGGACAATGACAACTTTGTTCTTATACTTTTTATTTTTCAGCGAAATATTTTTTCCGTCAATATTGGGAAAAGTAAAATTTACTTTTTCAGAACCGGAAGTAACTTTTGTAATTTCATCCGCGTCGCGTAACTGCGCGTTTGGATTTTCAAAAGCGCTCCACGTTTCATAATGATGCGCGCCGGAATAGAAATCGCCATATATTTTTCCATCATCAGAAAGAGCGCCGTCAAATAAAAACGCGTGGGCTCCATCAAAACATTGAAGTTTAAAACGAATTTCTCCCGCGTTATTTTTCCACATAGGGCCTGCAAGATATCTGTAGTCTCCTGTTTCTGTCATAAAAGTTCCTTCAATGGAAAAATCCGCGTTGCCCTTAAAAACACCAATGGCTTTGCTTGAGTCGCTGTTAAAGGTTGCTTCCCATTTGCCGTTAATATGACTGCAAAATCCACACATGGGACCTGCTTCTCTTTTTTCCTGCTCTGCGGTGAATGCAATTATATTTTTGTCTTTTCTGGCGTGATTGATCCAGTTGCCTGTCATTTTTTCTTTACTGAGTTTCAGTTTGAACTCAGAGTCATAAACGGGCATTTTTATAAAAATGGAATCACCTTTTATTACTACTTCTCTGGCGGGGATCTTTTCTTCTCCGTTTATAAAAGTGAAAACCGCGGAGTTGCCTGCTGCTTTTTCAAATTTGAAAGGCACATCAAGAATTGTTGAGTCATTCAACTGCAGCGCTCCCATCCAATATGGCCAGGATGTATTTGTCGATTGCGCGCAATGAAACGC
>CBIHPU010000011.1:0-19676 GCA_966211935.1 uncultured bacterium
AGCGGCACTGCAACAAATGGAACGGATTATCTTCCTTCATTGAGCGGTACGGTAACATTTGCAGGAGGTGTAACTACACAAACAATTTCAATCGGCGCGGTTGCTGACGGAACATCCGAAGGAAACGAAACAATTGTTGTATCTCTTCCTCCCGACACAATTAATCCATGCGCCTTACAAACCGCTCAAACTTTTACAATATACATTCAGGACCTGGTTCCTATTTCTCTTGTGGCAACGGATACCAGCATCTGCGTTGGTAACTCAGTTACACTCGCGCCGGCAATTTCAGGTGGCGCGGCTCCCGTAACTTATAACTGGACTAACAATGGAAACACTATTGGAAACAGTACTACGGTCACCGTATCTCCAACATCTTCCACCAGCTACATCCTCACAATAAATGATTATTGCGGTCAGGGGCCAGTAGTTGATACTGTTAATGTAACGGTCAACACAACCAATTTTATTTCTGTGAATGCCGACGTAATTAATTCTCCAGTTGACACGATCATCAATGAAGGTTGTGATTCAGTGATCATCACGTTTACACGTGGTGGTGGTAATTTCTCTTTTTCAGAATCATTTTCTTATGTTGTTTCCGGAACCTCAACTAACGGAACAGACTTTTCACCTTCTTTATCTGGAACAGTAACTTTCCCTGCAGGTAACACAACGCAAAGCATTACACTGAATGCAGGCAATGACGGACTAACAGAAGGACAGGAAACGCTGGTTATTACAATTCCTCCTGACACATCAAATCCCTGCGCGTTGCAGGTGGCGCAGGTTATTGTTATTTACATCAGGGATCTCGCTCCTTTATCTGTTATCGCTAATGATACAACCATTTGTGCAAATGAGTTCGCATCGATTTCAGCCGCTGCTTCAGGCGGAGGAACAGTTTATTCCTATACCTGGAACCAGGGATTGGGGGCCGGACAAACACAAACAGTTTCTCCATCGGTAACCACAAATTATATAGTTACAGCTTCTCATAACTGCGGTACGGATATAGCTACCGACACGGCAACCGTTTCAGTACTTACAGGTACACCTTCACTTAATCCGTTGCTGCCAATAGTTTCCTGTCCGGGTGATGCACAAACCATCAGCACTTTTGCTGCGGGTGGAACGTGGCCATATTCTTTCACCTGGACAACGCTGTCATTTGACACTATAATGGTTGTGGATACTGCTCACTCCGTGATTCCTTCTGCAAATTATGGAGGATTATTTATTCTGACTGTAACGGACGCGTGCAATGAATTCACCACCGATACGCTGATGGTGACAGTAGACGATTGTGAACTTGTTTTTCCAAACGTAGTTACTCCAAATGGAGACGGCGTAAATGATGCGTTATATTTTCAAAACCTGGAAAAATATCCGAACAGTTCACTGCTCGTTTATAACCGCTGGGGGACAAAAATATTTGAAAGTTTAAATTACAATAACGCCTGGGTTCCGGACGTTGCCGATGGGGTGTATTATTACATCCTGGTTGTGCCAGATGAAAAGACAGTTTCAAATTATTTCCACGTTTTTAAAGAGAAATAATTCGTGAAAAAAACAGTTTCCATTATCGCTGTTCTTCTCTTTTTTTTACCTCTCGGTAATTTCGCCACCCATATCGTTGGCGGAGAAATATATTATGATTATCTCGGAAACAACAATTACAAGATCACCTTAAAGGTTTATCGTGATTGTTACAACGGAATCCCTCCTCTTGATGGTCTGACAGACGCAAGTGGCAACATAACAACTCCTTATTTCAGTGTCTTTAACGCCAGCTTTAATTTAGTGCAGCAATATTCCTTTCCGGCTCCGTCTGCTTCCTTTGTGCCACCTGTAATTAATAACCCTTGTCTTAATCCTCCCAGCGGTGTTTGTGTTGAACAGGGTATTTATTCTATGACGATAAATCTTCCACCGCAGGCAGGAGGTTATTATATCGCCTATCAGCGTTGCTGCAGGAACAACACCATACTTAATCTGGTTTCCCCGGGAAGTACCGGTTCAACTTATTGGGAGCATATACCCGGACCTGAAGTTGTATCGGGAAACAGCTGCCCACGCTTCAATACTTTTCCACCGATTTTTATCTGCAATGGCTTTCCTATCAATTTTAACCATGCTGCTTCAGATCCTGATGGTGATTCACTCGCCTATAAAATCTGTGATCCTTACACAGGATTGAGCTCAGGTTGTCCTGCCGTTGGTTCAGGTTGCGGAAATTCTCCTCCGCCTTATACTCCTGTTACGTTCACGGGTCCATTCAGCTCTGCATATCCAATGTCTTCTAATCCTGCTGTCAATATAAATCCTATTACGGGATTATTGAATGGAACTCCAAATCTTAATGGACAATGGGTGGTTGGTGTTTGTGTTGAAGAATGGAGAAACGGAACGCTGATCGGAATTCATCACCGTGATTTTCAGTTTAACGTGGTTTACTGTCCGGGTCTTGTTGCAAGCGCAATCATGGGACAAACAACTTATTGTTTCGGATATACTGCTTCATTTCAGAATCAGAGCGTAAATGGCACAACGTACCTCTGGAATTTCGGTGATCCTACAACATTTGGAGATACTTCTGCTGCTTATCAGCCAACTTATACTTATCCAGACACCGGACATTATACCGTAACGCTTATTGTAAATCCATATACAGCCTGCGCAGATACATCGCAGCAAACGTTCGAGATCTTTCCATTGCTGAATCCTTCGTTCGCGAGTCCAGCCGGGCAATGCATAACGGGAAATAATTTTAATTTTTCTGCCGGAGGAAATTTTCTTGGCAACGGAACTTTTGCATGGACCTTTGGAATACCTGCATCACCACAAACTTCTTCTCTGCAAAATCCTTCCGGCGTAACTTATTCTCAGGCCGGAACCTGGCCTGTCAGTCTTACAGTTTCAGAAAACGGTTGTACTGAAACTTTTGTAGACAGTGTTGAGGTTTATCCTTTGCCTGAAGCTGCCTTCAATGCGGACTCTGTTATTGGATGCGTTCCGTTTTTTATGCAGTTTTCTGATAGCAGTGTTATTGGTACCACCGCAAGTTATCTATGGGATTTTGGAGATGGCACTACTTCCACGCTTGCAAATCCATGGCATATTTACGGCGCAGTTGGAGTATATGACGTTTCGCTAACCATTACAACTGTTGCGGGCTGTGTTTCAACAAGCACCTTTACAATGCCTGGAATGGTAACGGTGATGCCATCACCTATAGCTGGATTTTCGGGATCTCCGACTTCTACTTCAGTATTTGAACCATGGGTAACTTTTACAGATCAAAGTACCAACGCGGTTGAATGGATCTATTTTTTTGGTGACGGTACCAGTGATACGCTCGCTGATCCGCAACACACTTACACCGATCCTGGAGAGTATGAAGTGATCCAGGTTGTGAGTAATTCATATGGCTGCACAGACACAGCAACTTTTCCAATAAACATTATTACTGAATACCGGTTTTGGATCCCGAACGCGTTTACTCCGTTTAATGAAGACAATAAGAATGAAATTTTTAAACCCGTTGTTTTTGGTGTTGACGAGTATGAGTTTCTCATTTTTGACCGTTGGGGAGAGTTGATTTTTGAAACGCATGATCCAAAAGAAGGATGGGATGGAAGATATAAAGGCGGGGAGTGTCAGATAGATGTTTATGTGTGGAAAATCAAATACCGCGATCAGCTCGAACACAATGTTCATTCTCATATAGGGAAGGTTACCATTGTACGCTGATAGCGGATCAATATATTTTACCTGAACATTTATAAAAAAAGAATGCGCTTCAGAATTTTATTTATAATAGCTTTTTCATTCACGGTGGCTTTGCTTTGTTTTTCATTCATTACGGATTCAGTTGTTTACACCTCTCAAAACGGAAAAATAAAATTTGTTTCAGAAGCGCCACTCGAGTTGATCAAAGCGGAGAGTGACAAACTCGTTTCAGTGGTTGATATAACAAAGCGGTCTTTCGCGTTTTCAATTCTCATTGAGTCGTTTGATGGATTTAATTCTCCATTGCAGAAAGTGCATTTTCGCGAGAATTATATGGAAACGTCAAAGTATAAAACCGCCACATTTAAAGGAAAAATAATTGAGGAGATTGATCTGGGTAAGGAAGGCGCCTATGTTATCCGCGCGAAAGGAATGCTGAATATTCATGGAGTGGAGAAAGAAAGAATCGTTAAAGTAAAAATGGTTGTTAAGAGCGCGGGCATTGATTTTGATGCTGAATTTGATGTGCCGCTTGAAGAACACAACATCAAAGTGCCGAAAGTTGTGAATCAGAAAATCGCGCAGGTTATACGCGTAAGCGCAAGGGGCACGCTGTTACCCAAAAAATAAAAGTAATGAAGCTGCGCTTCCACGTGTTTTTTCTAACCGGACTCTTCCTTTCTTTCATTTTCTATCTGCCGGCGCAAACACTGAAAAATTTTAGTTCTGTGGGCGGGAAAAAAGATCTCGGAGTAACCGGAATTACTCAAAGCGCCGAAGACTACATCTGGCTGGCAACTAAAGAAGGACTCCTTCGTTTCAATGGAAAAAGTTATCGTTTCTACCGCGAAGAAGATGGTCTTGCGGATCAAAATGTAACCGCTGTTTTTTCCGACAGCAAAAACAGGATCTGGGCCGGACATCATTCCGGAAAAATATCAATCATAAATAAAGAAAAGCTTTTCGAGTTTCAATTGAATTCAAAATTGTCCTCAAATGAGATCCTGAATTTTTACGAGGATAAAAACGGTGTTTTGTATATTGCCACTCACGGTTCTGGCATTTACATATGGGACGGAATAAAACTTGATTCACTGAATTCTTCCAACGGTTTGTCTGATGATATTATTTATACCATGTCGTTTGATGGAGAGAATTCATTATGGATTGGAACAGATGCTGGTATAAATATCCTATCGTTATCAGGCCCAAGAAAGATAGCTCATTACAGCACAAAAGACGGCCTGCCAGATAATATTGTGCGTTGTATTAAAAAATGTTACGATCGTAAAATGATCATCGGAATGCAGGATTCCGGATTATGTTATTACGATTTATCTTCACGACGCATTCTGAAAGATCCTTATTTAAATGCATGGAATTACGGCGCTGTTACAACAATAGAAAATTTTGAAAACGGAAATCTTATTATTGGTACCGAAGCAAATGGTTTCATAACTATTGATAACGGCAGGATCAAAATAACTGACATCAGGAACGGATTGATCAGCAACCAGGTGTCGGAAGTTTTTGTAGATCGCGAAAAAAACATCTGGGTAGCAACCCCGCGCGGAATTTGCCTGCAATATCAGCAACGCCATTCCTTTATCAATATCAGCAACGGCTTGAGTTCAGATAATATCTCCTGCATTTATGCAGATGAAAAAGAAACTGTCTGGGCGGGATCAGATAAAGGCATCTCAGAAATTTTTCCAGATGAAACAGGAAATTTAAAAGTGATTAACCTGCTTCAGAAATTGTCGCAATCAGGCGCGCAGATATCCTGCATTTTGCAACTGGAAGGAAACAAGCTTTTACTTGGCACCTACGGTTCCGGAATTTTAGTTCTGGACACACAAACCGGAAAAACAAAAAAACTGGCAACATTAAACGTCCCTTCTAATGAGAACATTTCTTTTATCTGTAAAGATGCCGAGAGGAGATTCTGGGTTTCAACGCTTGGCGGCGGAATAATGCTGCTTGATGAAACAGGCGCCTTTATAAAAGAATTCAATAGTGAGACAAGCGGATTGGGAAGCGATTATGTTTACCAGGTTTTTGTAGATTCAAAACAACGGGTATGGGCCGCAGTTGACGGAGGAGGATTGCAGATCTTGCAGGGAAACAGTTTTATTGACCTGAAAAACAAATTGCGTTTACAAAGTAAAACTGTTTATTCAATAACAGAAGATCAAGGAGGTAATCTCTGGTTCGTTACCAGCGATGACGGGGTTGTGAAATTAAATGGAGACGTTAAGGAAGTGTTTAATGAGAAAAAAGGCCTGCGCGATGTGGTTCCTCCGGTCATCGCTGCGGTTGGTAATAAAATAATATGCGTGCATAATAAGGGAATTGACGTGATTCAGCCCGGACATGATCCGCTCATAACTTATTTCGACATTTCTGAAATCGACATTGAGCCTAATCTGAACGCGGCTTATGTAGACAAAGCATCAACGGCCTGGATTGGCACTGCCGGTGGTTTACTTAAGTTTCGCGCTTATGATGTTTCTGCGGATTCCATTTTACCTGCCGCGTTTATCTCTAAAATGAAAGTTGATTACAGGGATTACTCTTTGGATAGTACAAACGCCTTAACACATCGTCAAAATAATCTTGTTTTTGAGTTTGATGCCAACTGGCTGAAGGCTCCAGATAAAATTAAGTTCAGATATATGTTGGCAGGATTGGAGGAAACCTGGCAGCAGATCACCGGAAGTAAAATTGCTGCGTATAATAATCTTCCTCCCGGCGATTACTCCTTTAAGGTAGAAGCCTGCAATGAAGAAGGTGTTTGGGGATCGCCAACAGTGTACAGATTTTCTATCGCTACTCCGGTTTGGCAACGGTGGTGGTTCTGGTTCCTGGTTTCTGCTGTAGCCATAACTGCTGTTTATTTCTTTATGCGTTTTCGCCTGAAATCCCTGCAGAAACAAAATCTTTTACTGGAACACAAAGTTACAGAGAGGACTGTTGAAATTGTAAATCAGAACAGGGTGATTGAAGAAAAGAACAAAGAGCTTGAACAGTTATCCCTTGTGGCGAGTAAAACGGAAAACGTTGTTTTAATCATGGACGCTACCGGCAAAGTTGAATACATAAACGACAGCTTTACAAAACTGAAAGGGCAAACATTGGAGCAGCTGATCTCACAAAAGGGGCCGACGATTTTTGATATCAGCAATAATGAAAAGATCAGGGAGATCATTGCTGAATCCGTTCGCGAAAAGAAATCTGTTGTCTATGAATCACCGAACATGGCTAAAGATGGACGCACGATCTGGGAATCTTCAACACTGACGCCGATTTTTGATGAAAGCGGTTCGTTAAAGAAACTGATCATAATAGATACTGACGTGACAGAACGTAAGCGCCACGAAGAAATAATTCTGCAAAAGAACCGCGACATCACTGACAGTATTAATTACGCACAGAAAATTCAGGCTGCAATTCTTCCGGAACTTAGTGCCATAGAAGAACATCTCCCGGGTTGTTTCGTTTTATATCTTATCAAGGATATTGTGAGCGGCGATTTTTACTGGTTCGCGCATAAAGATGACACTTCAATAATTGCGGCCGTAGATTGTACAGGTCACGGTGTACCCGGAGCGTTCATGAGCATAATCGGTTATAACTTACTTAACCAGATTGTAAATGAGCGCAACATTTCTGAACCTGCCGCTATTCTTACAGAATTAAACAAAGGAGTGATCAAGGCGCTGTATAAAAAGAAATCAGACGCGCTTGCGCTTGACGGAATGGATATTGCGATCTGTAAAATTCAGAAAGGATCATCAACAATTGAATACGCCGGAGCAATGCGTCCTTTGTGGATAGTAAAAGATGAAAAGGAAAATAAGGAGTTGGTGGAAATCAAACCGGATAAAGTACCTATTGGTACAAGACCTTTGGATGGAAATTTTCACCAATATGTGAATCACGTTTTGCAGATTAATAACAATGAAACGTTTTATATTTTCACGGATGGATATGCAGATCAGTTTGGCGGAGATAAAGGAAGAAAACTTACAACGGGTCGTTTTAAGGAATTATTGACCGGACTGAGTGGTGACCCACAGGATATAAAAAGAAAAAGACTATTATCCCATCATCGCAACTGGAAAGGCAATTACGAACAGATAGATGATATATTAATAATTGGGATCAAATTGTAATTAGTATGGCAATTGAATTTAATTCAACTTTAAAATACAGGCTGCCGCTGAAAAAAACAGCATTGAAAACCTGGATAATGGCGGTCATTAAAAAAGAAAAACTAAAGGCCGGTCCGTTGGCGTATACGTTTTGTTCTGACAAGGAGCTGCTGAAGATCAATAAGGAATTTCTCAATCAT
Source organism: uncultured bacterium (assembly GCA_966211935.1). Classification (GTDB taxonomy): domain Bacteria; phylum Bacteroidota; class Bacteroidia; order B-17B0; family Aurantibacillaceae; genus AM-1111. The sequence continues at coordinate 8,087 of CBIHPU010000011.1, forward strand.
GATACGTACACTGATATTGTAACTTTTGACTACAGCGAAAGAGAAACTGTTTCCGGGGAAATTTTTATCAGCGCGGACAGAGTGAAAGAAAATGCGGAGAAGTTCGGAACAGACTTCGAAACGGAATTGAAGCGGGTAATTATTCACGGAGTTCTGCATTTGTGCGGATACGGAGATAAAACCAAAAGCGATAAAAAGTTGATGCGTGCAAAGGAAGACGCGGCATTAAAATATTTTCCAAAAAAATAGGGCATAACCTATCCGTAACTTTTTATTAATTATTCATTATATCCTATATGAATAAAACTATACTACTTACCATTTTCATATTTTGTTTTATTGTAAATAATGTGTCGGCGCAGGACATCATTGTATATCAAAAACCAAAAAGTACCGTTACAAGACTTCACTTTTCTGAAGTTTATTTTCTGCCTGCTTTTACTGACACTGCTAAAAACGGCAAACTGTTTCAGCATGCTGTTTCCGTAAAAGAAAAGTGTAAGGGATATCCGGATTTGAACGGAATGTTGCTATTTAATTCAGACCCCACAACACTCTTTAATGAGAAAAAACAGCCTGGAATATTCAGGCAGCTGGAAAATTTTCCTCCCGGTTATGGTTGGTGTCCGCCGTCGTTCCGTTTTTATACGGACAGTTCACATTGTTATTTCGATTCGCTCGACAATCTTGTTTATTATATCGATCTTGAGCCGGAAAAATATCTGTTGCCTTTTTACCTGTCAAAATTTGAGGTGACGAACAAGGAATACAAGCAGTTTGTGGAATGGGTGAGGGACAGTATTGCCCGATATGAACTTGCTAAAAAAGGGCAAAAAGAGTTTTTGCTGGAAGGTGAAGTAAATGAGAAAGGAGAGCTGGTCAATTTCAAGTTAAACCGCAAAACAAAATTAGACTGGGGCAATAAAGATCTGCGTGAGATATTTTTTGTTGAGCGTGAAACCCGACTCTATGTTCAAGAGGTTTTCCTTACAGAGAAATTAAATTTTAGTTGGATCAGTGAAGACGGGACGAATCAAACGGTGAGCGTATACCCAGACACACTATGCTGGGTGAATGATTTTACGTATTCATATAATGAGCCATTGACCAACATGTATTACTGGCATCCGGCTTATGATGCATACCCTGTAGTTGGAGTCAGCTACGAACAGGCAAGGGCATTTCTTCATTGGAAAACAGTTGAACAGAATAAAATTCTTGCCGCTCAGAAAAGGAATTACCGCGTGGTTTATGATCTGCCAACAGAAATTGAATGGGAAATTGCGTCGGCAGGTTTTCCTGGAAAAGAATTTCCTTCATCATTTAATGAGATTGGATTTCATCTTTACGATCACAGCTGGGTCTGCGATTTGTCCACCTGCATGAACGATCATTATAAAAAAAAATCATCAGCCGGTGAGGTGACTGCTGAATCCGGAACAATGATGATGGATCTTCTATATAAAAACTCGCATTATCATGACCGATATTTCGGGAACTATGTTGTAAATGGAGCTTTTCACACCGCGCCGGTCTACATTAGCTCAGCGACATCAAATTATTCCATAAGCAGAACAAATAGCAATTCCCGGAAAACGGTAGAATTTAGCAATACGCAGACAGATCTTGATCCAAACGGAATTTGTTATATGGGAGGAAATGTTTCTGAGTGGTTAAAGGAAGACTATGAGAAATTCAGGGGAGCATTAAGCTGGAGAATGAGATATCTTGAACGGCTGAAGCAGGATGACGCTAACGCGCAGGCGCTGACGGAAAAACATTTCGCTTTCTCAAATTCCTTTAATGGAAAACTGATCAGGGGAGGTAACTGGGAAGACGAACGACTGTCTTGTCGCTTCGGAAAAAATATTGCCGGAATTTCAGCAAAGAAATTCATCGATCCGAAAGAGAAACATTCTACAGTAGGCTTCAGATGCGTGGCGCATCTCGTTTTTATAGATTAGCCATCGCTTTTTAAGCAAATTCGACTTCTATATTTCAGCTTCCGTACCCGCTATGACGATATTAAGCTTTATTGACTTTTAATCGCACCTGCTTTTTAATATTTTTCTGCATCTTTGAGGCCTAATTTTTTGACCCCATTGCCAATGAAAAAGTTGTATTTTATCCTCCCTGCCTTTCTGGCGCTTGCTTCTTGCGGAAACAAGGAAACTGAGAAGGCAACACTGGATGCAAATGTTCAGCCCGTTAAAACTGAAACTGCTGAAACTAATTTTAAATATCAGACAGATCAGTTTGCGGATTTACGCATATTGCGTTATAACGTGCCTGGGTTTAATGAGGTACCGGTAAAGCAGAAAGAACTTCTTTATTACCTCTATGAAGCAGCTTTGTGTGGACGCGATATTATTTACGATCAGAATTTTAAATACAACCTGCTTGTAAGAAAAACAATTGAGAATATTGTAGGAACTTATAAAGGAGACAAGAATTCAGAGGACTTTAAAAAATTCATGACTTACGCGAAACGCGTTTGGTTCGCGAATGGAATTCATCATCATTACAGTAACGATAAAATGTTTCCTGAATGCTCCAAAGAGTATGTCGCGGAGCTTATTAAGAATTCTGATGCCGCGGGATTTCCTAAGACGCCTGACAATAAAGAGATCAGCGAATTTATTCTTCCGGTAATTTTCGATCCGGCAATTGCGCCGAAAAAAGTGAGCCTCGATCCTAAAAAAGATCTTATCACTTCTTCATCCGTAAACATTTATGAAGGAGTAACGCAAAAAGAAGTTGAAGAGTTTTATGCGAACATGAGTGGCGGCAATAAAGAAACTCCGGTCATGTCCGGACTCAACAGCAAACTCGTAAAAGAGAACGGAAAACTGGTTGAGAAAAAATATATGGTTGGTGGAATGTATTCTTCCGCTCTTGAAAAAATTGTTTATTGGCTTGAGAAAGCTATTGAAGTGGCGGAATCGCCTGAGCAAAAGGACGCGCTGGTTAAATTGGTTAAATTTTATAGATCAGGCGATCTGAAGGATTTTGATGAGTACTGTATCGCGTGGGTAAAGGATGTGAATTCTTCAATTGACGTAGTAAATGGGTTTATTGAAACATATAATGATCCTGTTGGTTTCCGTGGAAGTTATGAGTCTGTAGTTTCTGTGAAGGACATGGAAGCGAGCAAGCGCATCGCGGCAATTGGTGCGCAGGCGCAGTGGTTCGAAGATAATTCGCCGCTTTTGCCTGAACATAAAAAGAAGAATGTAAAAGGAATTTCCGCAAAAGTGATCAACGTTGTTATTGAGAGTGGAGATGCCGCTCCGGTAACTCCGATCGGGATCAATCTTCCGAACAACGAATGGATCCGCGAGAGTCATGGTTCAAAATCTGTTAACCTGGGAAATATTGTTGAAGCTTACGACCAGGGATCCGGCGGAAGTGTAGTTGATGAGTTTTATTTCACCAAAGAAATTGCGGAGCGCGTAAAGAAATATGCTCCATTGGCAGATAAACTTCATACGGATATGCACGAGGTGATCGGGCATGCGAGCGGACAGATTGAAAAAGGCGTGGGCCAGCCAAGTGAAACATTAAAGAACTACGCATCTACGCTTGAAGAGGCGCGCGCTGATCTGGTTGCGTTGTATTATCTCTATGATCAGAAATTAGTTGATATGGGCATAATGTCTACTATTGATTATGGCAAGGCAGCTTATGATGAATACATCACGAAAGGCTTAATGATCCAGCTTTCAAGAATTAAAGAAGGAAATGATCTTGAGGAGGCGCATATGCGTAACCGCCAGCTTGTAGCGGCATGGGTTTTTGAAAAAGGAAAAAAAGAAAATGTAATTGAAAAGAAAAACAAAGATGGTAAAACATATTTTGTTGTGAATGATTATGCAAAGCTGAAAGTTTTATTTGGAGATCTTCTTCGTGAAATTCAGCGCATCAAATCAAAAGGAGATTATAAAGCGGGTCGTGAGTTGGTGGAGAATTACGGAGTGAAGGTTGATCTTAAGCTGCATAAAGAAGTATTGGAGCGCTACAACAAGCTGAACATCGCTCCTTATGCAGGATTCATTCAGCCGAAACTGGTTCCGGTAATGGAGAACGGAAAAATCAAAGATGTAAAGATCGAGTATCCGGAAGATTTTGTTCAGCAGATGATGGAGTTTGGTAAAAACTATTCATTGCTTCCGACAATTAACTAGACTTATACTGAGAATTTGAATCGGGGCAGGTTTTTTCCTGCCCTTTTTTTATCACAAAATTGCATTTCTCACCAATTGTTTTAACTTAGTTATGCATTCACTGATGTATACTGGTTCTGTTATTATCATTGTTTGAACTTCCGGAAAGTAAATTAAACTCTGTCCAATGAAAAAGATAGCAATGCTGATTTTCCTGTTGACGTCGTTTCATTCGCCGTCACAAAATTGCGATTCAATTGTTCCGACGTTTACAGTATATTTCATAGGAAGTGCCGGCACGACCTGGTGGTCTCCACCAGTACAACGAAACGGTTATTGCTGCACCGCATCAGGGTTAGAGAGATGTATTCATTTTATTGTAACTACAGATAGCAACACCTGCGGGTTAAGTATTGATTATTATAATCAACCTTCTCCGGGGGCACAGTTTAATCAACTCTGTTGCGGTACGCCAGTAGTTCTTGGTGATACTTTTTTCGTTAAACCGGGAACACATCATATTACATTTTGCAGACCAGGCAACACTATTACCAATTACAACGTTAGCTCATACACAAACTGTTCATCGCCATTGTTTGATACATCCTGCTCATTAATAACGGCAACTACCGGAAACTTTTACTTTGAGAGCAAAACCACTCTTTTTCCAAACCCTTTTCACTCTTCAGCAACGCTTACAATTAATGCTGAACAGGCGGTTCTGAAGATTTTTGATTTGCCCGGGAAGTTATTGCGTGAAGAAATCATTCAGAGAAAGTCTGTTATTAACCGTCAGTCGCTTCCTAATGGAATTTATTATTACCATGTAATCAGTAACAATGAGCTGATTAGCCGGGGCAAGTTCATAGTTGAATAAATTCGATATTATCGCCCCGAAACATTCAATAGCTTTTTTCTTTCTTAACAACTAAGCACCGGTGAAATCCGTAATAATCACTATTGCCTGTGTTTCCATGTGTTTAAATTCCGATATTTGCAGGCTGAAAATTTTAAATGGCAAACATTGTTGCAATAATTGGTCGACCAAACGTTGGTAAATCTACTCTCTTTAACCGTTTAACCGAAACGCGTGAAGCGATTACTGATGAAATTGCCGGCGTTACGCGTGACCGACATTATGGTAAGTCAACCTGGAACGGTGTGGAGTTTAGTCTTATTGATACCGGCGGCTACATAAAAGGATCTGATGATATTTTTGAAGAAGAGATCCGTCGCCAGGTAAAGATCGCGATTGACGAGTGCACTGTAATTTTCTTCGTGGTGGATGTAAATGATGGAATGACCGCCTACGATAAGGAAGTCGCAAAAATTATCCGCAAAAGCAACAAACCTTGTATTCTTGTAGCGAACAAGGCAGACAACTCGGAGCGCGCCGCGTATTCAGCTGAATTTTATCAATTGGGGCTGGGCGAGGTGTTTGCGATTTCAGCAATTAATGGAAGCGGAACCGGTGAGTTGCTTGATGAATTGGTTAAGGTACTTCCTGAAACGAAAGGAATAGAAGGTGACGAGAATATTCCTAAAATAGCTATTGTTGGTCGTCCTAATGTAGGAAAGTCATCACTGACCAATGCGTTGCTGGGACAGGAGCGAAATATCGTTACACCCGTTGCCGGAACTACACGCGATTCAATCAATACCCGTTACAAAGCTTTTGGTCACGATCTTATTCTTATCGATACGGCAGGAATCCGGCGTAAGGCACGCGTAGAAGAGGATCTTGAGTTCTACAGTGTGATGCGTTCTATAAAAGCGATCGAGAATTGTGATATCTGTATTCTGATGCTTGACGCCACCCAGGGAATAGAGGCGCAGGATCTTGCAATTTTCCGCCTTGCTGTTAAGAATCATAAAGGAATTGTGATCGCCGTAAACAAATGGGATCTTGAAGAAAAAGAAACCAATACCGCAAAAGAATACGAAGATTTTATTCGCGAACAGATTGCTCCTTTCCGCGATGTTCCTATTGTGTTTACAAGCGCGGTGGAAAAAACCAGGATACTGAAGGTTGTTGAAACGGCTATGATGGTTTACGAGAATAAAAGACGTCACGTGCCAACAAGCCAGCTGAACGAATTCTTTCTCCCCCTTATTGAAAATTACAGCCCACCCGCAATTAAAGGAAAGTATGTGAAAGTAAAATACATCACGCAATTGCCAAATGTGCCCGTGTTCGTGTTTTTTTGCAACCTCCCGCAGTATGTAAACGAAAATTACATCCGCTTCCTTGAAAATAAATTGAGAGAGAAGTGGGACTTTACCGGCGTGCCGATCGATATTTATTTCAGAAAGAAATAAATTTATTTCATATCCAGAATAAATTCTTCAGGATGTCTTTTCCTGATCTTGTTTTCCTCAAACGCGGTTAAAAAATGAAGATATACCTGTTCAGATTCCGGTAGGTCATTTTTAAATTCAGTCAAAAGAAAATTCGCCGGAATTATTTTAACCTGGGCATGTTCGTTTTCTTTTAGGTTTTCAAGAATTACTTCCAGACAATAATTCTCCAGGTCTTCTTCACGAATATATGTACTCGTCACAAGTTCCCTGTTGGCGTCCGCGTAGCTGATTCCTTTCTTGCTTAAACACAGTTTCAGAAAACGTGACTTGTATTCCTCTCCAAGTTTTTCATCCAGCGTAATAGTAACCACCCCATCTGAAACCGAATCCCTGTTGCTCGCTGTACCGCCAGGAATAAAGTGAAAGTTTACATTTTTTATTCCCGCCGCTGTTATATATTTTTTAATGGTAAGCGTGCGGTTAACAGAACTCCGGAAGTTGATATGATCCGCGTTTGCATAATGCGGCGGAACCAGGTCACTGTTTACCGTTACAAAAATATCTTTTACAAGAACCCGTTCTTTATTTATTTCGCTGATTGAAAATAAAATTTTATTGAGCAGCTCTTTCGAATCTTTTGTCAGCACATATGACGAGCGGTTGAATTTGATCTCATTAAACGGAATGCGGTCAAAGATCTGAACGGCGTCAATCACATTTGAGAATAACGTGTCGCTTTTATATTTTGCATTAAGCGCTCTTACATCATTGTCCGATTTACATCTCTTCCGCTCAATAAAATATAATGACGTCATCACTTTTATCACACGCTCATTTGCTGGAAATTTTTTGATAAGCAGGCGGTAATCACTCTCACTCATCGCGTCTTGAAACGCCAGCTCAATAAGCGTGTCCCTCGAAGTGTCATCCGGATATAAAGTGAGGTAATCAACACAGTTTTGCGTGGTATAGCAGACTTCCCGTGCACGTTGTTTTGCCCGTGCCGCCGCATAAGGATAATCCTGGCCCAGTTTGTACAGTTTTACAACAGAGCTCGTGCGTGTTACTGAACCTTCAATGCCTTTTGCTCTTAGTTCCTCTGTTTTTTCATCTTGCGGAAAAATCTGGTTGTATAAGCGAAATGTGGAGAGGTCAGTCACCTGGGGACGTAATTTACTTTTGCAGAATTCAACCGCTTCACCCGATGCTGTTTTCCGGAGAGGTAAATTAAAAAGCGCGTGACTCGTATCCGGAAAAACTCCACCCTTTCTTAACCACTCCGCAAGATCGGCACCTTCTGCATAACGCTCAGCCTGGTTTGTAAGCAAATTGAATTCGGTTGAATCTCCTTTTTCATCTAACCGGAAAAAAAGATAACTCACATCATCCGTAAAAACATTCAGGTATTGTTTGTTGTTCAGGGTCGTAATGAATCCTTCAAGTTCCTTCACTCCTTCTTTCAGATAAAGTGGGAGGAATCGAATGGAGTAAGTGAGGCTGTCTTTTTTTTCTATCTGAAGCGCCCGCTCATTCGCTACAAGATATTCACCGATAATTTTTTCATTGATCGCTTCTTTTTTATTGTCAAGCGGCTTCCAGTTTTTATAACTGACGTTAAAGATCGTGTAAAGAATGCCGTAATTATTTTTGCATCCCGTCATCATCATGACGATCGGAATGAGAAGCAAAAAAATGTAAATCCCGAATGGCTTTTTCACTGAGGAAATAAAGATATAATTTTCTCATGTTTTGTTATGATTTAAATCATCAAAAAATGCTGTTAAGAGAGCATAAAGACAGTGCTTCTACCTTATTTACGGTATGGTTACTCAAAAGCTTGTGTGTACCTTTGATGTTATGAGGACCCTGGCCCAGCTTAAACCCGGAGAAACTGCGAAGATCGTGAGTTTTACAGACGATTTTCTCGCCCTTAAGTTTATTGAGATGGGCTGCCTTCCAGGCGAAAAGATCCTGTTTGAACAGGTCGCGCCGCTGGGTTGCCCAATCGCGGTTTATGTTGGTGGGTATAAGTTGAGTATGCGGAGAAAAGAAGCCGCTACAATTATTGTTGCCTGAGGCTCTCTTTTACGGCATGTCTAAAAAATCGTTTGTTCGAATAGCTCTTGCCGGAAATCCTAATAGCGGGAAGTCTACACTGTTCAACGCATTGACAGGACTGAACCAGAAAACAGGAAATTTTCCGGGTGTTACGGTAGATAAAAAAACCGGGCAGAAGAAAATTTACGGACAGGACGGAAGCATTACTGAAGCTTTAATCATTGATCTTCCCGGAACTTACAGTCTTTATCCAAAATCCCTGGACGAGAAAGTTACATTTGATGTGCTCACCGACATGCACGGTAAGCACTATCCCGATATCACAATTATTGTTGCCGACGCGGCTAACCTTAAAAGAAATCTTCTTCTCGCTTCACAGATAATTGATCTGAAGCGTCCCGTTGTTGTTGCGCTCAATATGTGCGACGTTGCGGAGAATCTGGGTTATGTGATAAATGCGGCCGAAATTGAAAAACAGTTGGGCGTGCCGGTAATTGCGGTAAACAGCCGCGAGAGAAAAGGTGTTGATGAGCTCGAGAAGATAATTCTTTCAGCCAGAAGCAGTGAGTTGCTGGAGAAGAATTCACACGGGAACATGAGTTCTGAAATAATGGAAGATATTGAACGAAGATTTCCTTCTTCCTCCCGTTTTGGATCAATGTTGCGGATGAGCGAATCTTTCAATAACGAAGAACGGTCTTTTCCACAGGACCTGCGCGATAAACTGGGGGGTAAGGATTTCTTCAGAAGATTTGAAACGCAGGATAATCTTGAGCGGTTCAAAATAATTGGAGAGGTTTGGAACAGATGTGTGCAAAGCAATGACGTGCACGTTGAAAAAACCGTAACAGAAAAGCTCGACGCGATTCTCACTCACAGAATTTTTGGCGTTGTAATTTTTATTGGCATTCTCTTCCTTATTTTTCAAAGTATTTTTTTCCTGGCAGAATATCCAATGACTTGGATTGAACAGGGATTTCTGCTTTTGCAGGAATGGACCAGCGCCACCATACCTCCCGGTATGATAAACGAACTGGTTACAAACGGAATTATTGCCGGACTAAGCGGTATAGTTGTGTTTGTGCCACAGATCGCTTTGCTGTTTGGATTTCTGGCCATCCTGGAAGACACGGGCTATATGGCGCGGGTAAGTTTTATAATGGACAAAATGATGCGCGGGTTTGGACTGAATGGTCGTTCCGTAATTCCACTCATGAGCGGAGTGGCCTGCGCAGTCCCTGCAATAATGGGCGCTAGAACAATCAGCAATGTAAAAGAGAGGATCATAACAATTCTTGTTACGCCGTTAATGAGTTGCTCGGCGCGTTTGCCGGTTTATACGCTTCTTATTTCACTAATGGTGCCTGAAGGCGGCGGCGGCTTTTTCAACGAGCGTGGGCTTTGGCTAATGGCGTTGTACGTGTTGGGATTTGTTTCTGCCATTCTTGTCGCTCTTGCTTTAAAATTTATTCTTAAAGCGAAAGAAAGAAGTTATTTTATTATGGAGCTCCCAGTATACCGTTTGCCCCAGCTGAGGTCAGCGGCGCTTGCCATGTATTCCAAAGTAAAAATATTTTTGTGGGATGCCGGCCGTGTTATCATGGCAATTTCTATTGTGTTATGGTTTCTCAGTTCTTATGGTCCCGGAGATAAAATGGAAAAGATCCGGCAGAATTACAGCGTTGCGGCAGCGAACCAGGAGGAGATTCCTGAGGAAGTTGCCGTTAGAAAAAAATCGGAATTGCTGGAAGCATCGTATGCGGGTCATGTTGGAAAATTTATTGAGCCAGCCATTAAGCCATTGGGTTTTGATTGGAAAATAGGCATATCGCTCATCACATCTTTTGCCGCTCGCGAAGTTTTTGTTGGAACGATGGCTACAATTTACAGCAGCAGCGATGATCTTGAAACAGTAAGGGAAAAACTGGCTTTGCAAAAAGATCCGGTTACGGGAAAGAAGGTCTACAGTCGCGCGGTGTGTTTGAGTCTTCTGATATTTTATGTTTTTGCAATGCAATGCATGAGTACGTTCGCAATCGTAAGAAGGGAAACCGCAACCTGGAAGTGGCCTTTGGTACAATTTTTTTACATGACAGCTATGGCGTGGTTGGGCAGTTTTGCCGTATACCAGATACTGTCATGAAACATGATAAAAGCGATACTGGTAAAGAATAGTGAAGGCGCGGAAGAAGTAATATCCGAAGCAGCGAAAGAATCAGGGATGATTGAGATTATTCAGGAGCTGAAAATTGCTGAACTGAATTTTAAAAATCTTAAGAACCTGAATTGCGATTTGCTGATCATTGATTCCGCGGCGTCAGTTACAACGGAATCAAAGTTGATGAAGTCCGCGAAAAAAATTCTTTCCAAACCTTTTATTATAGTAATCTCGGCTCATCAGCCGCTGGCTACCCAGGCCTTTGATTGCGGCATTGATGATTTTATCATTGGTCCGGCTAAAAAGCACCGCCTCCTTCTTTCTTTCAGGCGTATTCGCGAAAGGTACATGTACAGACTGGGTCGTCACGACGGAGCTCAGAAAAGATATTTCTTTGTGCGTGAGAAAAACGCGCTGAGAAAAATTAATCCGGACGATATAGTTTATATCCAGGCGATGGGAGATTATATACTGATCCACACCGCGCAAAAAAAATATACTATTCACTCAACAATAAAAAATATGGAAGCCAGGCTGCCGCGAAATCAATTTGCGCGTGTGCACCGTTCACATTTGGTTAATCTTGAAAAGGTTGAGCGGATCGCTGACGACATTATCTTTATTAACAGCCATGAATTGCCAATCGGAGAGGCCTACCGTTCGGAGGTGTTACAACATTTAAGTATTCTGAAATAATTTTAATTGCTTAAAGGCAGGATCATCAACTTGCTTTGTAGGGCATTTGTCTTTTAATTTTTCCTGATCGACGAAAAAGAAAGGGTGCAAGTCCTCCAACCTATATTTTTACGTCGAATTTATAAATGTGCGTGAACAATCCCCCATCCCGCACAAAAAATTCCGGACCCCTAACAATTAGTTTACTTAACCGCGGGGAGTGGAATTAAGAACT
>CBIHPU010000012.1:0-19395 GCA_966211935.1 uncultured bacterium
TTCCCTCGAAGCAGGTAACTACTCGGTAATAATTACTGATAATAACAATTGTATTTATACAGACACAATAACTCTTACCGAACCTTCTGCGTTGAACGGCACACTTTCAGTAGCAACAGATTTCAATGGCTATGCAGTTAGCTGTAATGGCTCGAGTAATGGTGCTCTTGATCTAAGTGTGAACGGCGGAGTTCCTGTATATTCTTTTAACTGGAACACGGGAGCAGCGACTGAAGACATTGCCGGACTTATTGCAGGAACATATTCTGTAGTTGTAACAGACCTGAACAACTGTAAGGATACCCTGGCAATTTCCATAATTGAACCGGCAGAACTTGTTGTAGCGACAGATTCCATCAGTAATTACAATGGATTTAATGTAAGCTGCGCGGGATCTACAAATGCGATGGTAGATGTTTCCGTTACAGGAGGTGTTCAGGCCTACAGTTATTTGTGGTCGAACAGTAGCTCTGCGCAGGATCTTACAGATGTGGGAGCTGGGTTTTATTCACTTCTTGTTACTGATCTGAATGGATGTGTCGATACAATTTCAGTTTCTATATCCGAGCCGACGGTGTTGAATGCAATCGGAACTATTAATACAAACTACAATGGTTATGCAATCAGTTGTAATGAAAGCGCGGATGGAATGATTGGTTCAAACGCGTTTGGTGGAGTATCGCCATACACTTTCAACTGGTCAACAGGCAGCAATAGTCAAACAATCGTAAACCTAAGTGCAGGTACTTATTCATTGACTGTTACCGATCTGAATGGTTGTGCGGATTCGCTTCAGTTTACTTTAACGCAACCAGAAGCAATTGAAATATCTTCTGTTATTCAGCATGTGCTTTGCAACGGCTTCAGTAATGGGGGGATCGATGTGACAGTAAATGGTGGTAACGCACCTTATCAATATGCATGGTCAGATGGAAGTATATCAGAAGATCTGCAGAATATTTCAAGCGGATCGTTTACTGTAGCGGTTATAGATCAGAACAACTGTACCGAAACTGCAATTTATATAGTAAATGAAACGTCGCCAATTGTTATCGAACTTACTTACGGAGATGTTACTTGCAACGGATTAAATAACGGATGGATAAAGCCGGTAGTGAGTGGTGGAACTCCTGACTATACTTATTCATGGTCAAACGGAGGCCACAAGCCAAATAACATGATGCTTGGTTCTGGTATGTATTTGCTTACAGTTACAGATTCAAACAAATGTACACAGGTTGCAGGCGCAAACATTTTCGAGCCTGCTGTGTTGTCAACGGAATTAAGCAGTCCTGTTTTAGTAAATGGCTTTAATATCAGTTTCTTTGCGGGAAATGATGGAACAGTAACATCAACTACTACAGGTGGTACTTTACCTTACAGTTATTCCTGGTCAAACGGAGCAGTAAATCAAAATCTCCTGGATGTGCCTGCCGGAAATTATACGCTGACATTAACTGACAGCAACGGTTGCGTAACAACCGCAAACATTCTTCTTACAGAACCAATGAATCTTGAAATGCCGACGGGATATTCTCCAAATGAAGACGGCAAGAATGATTTTTTTGTGGTTCGCGGTATCGAAGCTTATCCGGATAATACAATTACGGTTTTCAATCGTTGGGGTAACGAGGTGTATGCAAAAGGTAATTACACCAACAAATGGAACGGTACATCAACAGAAGGAGCCGAGTTGCCGGACGGAACTTACTTCGTGATACTGGATATTAATAATGGCAAGCTCACTTTGAAAGGATATGTTGATTTGAGAAGATAAGACACTGATTAAAAAAATAAAAAACATTAACCACATGAAAAATAAATTTATACGTGTATTGATTATTCTGGGAATAATGAATGCAGCGTTTGCTCAGCAGGACATGATGATAAGCCAATATATGTTTAACGGACTGTTTGTAAATCCAGCTTATGCGGGAAGTCATGACTGGACCGAAGTATCCGCGCTTTATCGTCAGCAATGGGTAAGGTTTGAAGGCGCACCGGTATCGCAGGTGCTTGCTGCAGATGGAAAAATTGCAAATCAAAATTCAGGTTGGGGCGCGATCATGACCAATGACAAGATCGGAGTTACATTCAAAACGGATCTGTATGGAAATTACGCTTACCATCTGCGTGTGAGTAAAGATGCGAAACTTTCATTGGGTATACGCGCGGGTCTGTCTTATTATAACGCTAATCTTACAAGTCTGACAGTATGGGACCAGGACGATCAGGTATTTGCCAGCAACATCAGAAATAAAGTTATGCCGAACGCCGGAATGGGCGTTTATTATTACAGCAAAAAAATGTTTGCGGGAATTTCCGTTCCAAACCTTATAAGCTATGATCCACGTTCATTTCTGACACTTGGTAATGTGCTTTCCGGTCAGGAGAAATACCGCAGGCATATTTATGCACATGGAGGTTATGTGTTTGAACTGAACGAAAATCTTCATCTCAAACCATCTGTTTTGGTGAAATATGTTGAAGGCGCACCAGTACAGGCGGATCTCAACCTGAACGTGTTGTTCTGCAAAAGTTTTTGGGTTGGCGGCTCGTACCGCAGCAACGATGGTATTGTAACACTGATCGAATATCAACATAACAACATGTGGAGACTGGGTTACGCGTTTGATTATCCGCTCACCGCAATGAGGAAATATTCTTTCGGTTCTCATGAGATCATGTTTGCGTACATGTTCAGAAAGAAAGAAGGTTTGAATATTAAAAGTCCAAGATTTTTTTGATCTCCCATAAATATTAAAATACAATTATGAAAAATATTATAAAAATTATCGCCCTGGCATTTCTTCTGCAATCTTGCACAGGAAGCAGGTTGCTGAAAGAAGCTAATTTCCATTATAACCATATGGAATACCATATGGCAGCTCAGAAATACTCGCAATATCTCAGGGAGAAGAGTGATAATCATTCCGAAATAAAACTGGCACACTGCTACACAAATCTTCACCATTATGCAGATGCGGAAAGGCAGTTTGAAAAAGTGATCAATATGCCTGAGATCTCTTCGGTGGATTATCTTGCCTATGCCCGTGTATTAAAACGCAATGGCAAATACAGTGAAGCCTCGAAATGGTACGTGGAGTATCTGTTGGAGAATCCTACGCATAAAAATGTAAAAGATGAATTAAGTTCCTGTGATTCTATTGAACAGTATAAGAAAAATTTACATGAATATGATGTAGCCCTGGCACCTTTTAATACGGATGCGTCAAGTTTTTCTCCGGTTTATTATAAAGACGGACTGGTCTTTTGTTCAGATCGTACAATGGCCGGAAACACAAGTCAGATCAGCAATCGCACCGGACACTCTTATCTTGACCTTTATTTTGTTCAACCGGATCAGTCGTGCCACAAACCTAATGCTGTTCTTTTTTCAGCAAACCTGAATTCAAACTTCCATGAAGGACCTTGTTGTTTTTCCTCTGATGGGAACACAATTTATTTTACAAGGAATGTATTAAATGAAAAGTCAAGTCCGGAGAAAACAAAAACTAATATTAATAATTTCTGTATTTATAAGTCCTATAATGTAAACGGTTTGTGGAGTGCGCCGGAACTTGTTGACCTGGGAACAAGCGATTATTCCGCTGGTCACCCCGCCTTGTCCAAAGATGGAAACAGATTGTATTTTATTTCTGACATGCCGGGAGGTTCAGGCGGGACTGATATTTATTTTTCAAATTACAATATCACAACCGGAAAATGGAGTCCTGCAATTAACGCGGGTACAGCAGTTAATACTTCCGGAAATGAAATGTTTTTAAGCCTGACGAACGATGCCGAAGGAAATGAGTATTTATACTTTTCAAGTGATGGTCGTGAAGGATCAGGTGGTTTGGATATTTATTTCAGCGCCATAGCCAATCCTTCTTTTTTCTGCAATGTTGTTCCAAAAAATGACGCGGTCTCGGCTGATGAAGCAATTAATCAGGGTTTCTCTAAACCGGTTCATCTTTACGCTCCTTTAAATTCTTCCGGTGATGATTTTGGAATGATCTTTTCCGCAGATGGAATTTTCGGATACTTTTCGTCAGACAGGGACAACCAGGAAGGCACGGATAAAATATATTCATTCAAGAAAAACATTCCTGAATTTTTTATTGAAGTTCTACTCACTAAAAAAGGTACAAGCGATAGACTGCCAAACGCGCAGATTGAACTGTTCGATTATAATAATAACCGATCCGTTTTCGCCGCAACAGATTCAAATGGTGTCTTGTTCAGAAAAATAAACCAAAACAGTTCACTGGTAATTACGGGCAGGAAGTCAGGTTTTTTTACTGCGTCAATTGAAGCGGGGAATGTGGGTAAAATTAAATCGGATACAATATTTATTACGCTCGAACTTGAGGGGATTGAATTGAATAAACCTATAGTACTTGAAAATATCTATTATGATTATAAAAAGTGGGATATACGGGCGGACGCGGCAATTGAATTGGATAAGCTTGTGAAGATTCTAAATGACAATCCTGAAATACATATTGAACTAAGCTCACATACTGATAGCCGGGGAAGTGATAAGTACAATATGAATCTTTCACAGAAGCGTGCTCAATCTGCGGTTGATTACATTGTAGGTAAGGGAATTGGTAGTGAAAGAATTTATGCAAAAGGTTATGGGGAAAGTAGATTGAGAAATAAATGCGCAAATAAAGTAAAGTGTACAGACGAAGAACATCAGTTAAATCGAAGAACAGAATTCTCTGTAGTAAAAATTGTGCGCGAACTTGTTATGGAATAATTGTGGAACTGAGAGAATATAACTACAACTGCAAGCCTATTTACTGATCAAATGCAAATTCCGTCCAACATCATTTGTCTCTTTGATCGCCCTCATAAACTTCCGTTTTAAACTGAGATAAATTGCGTTCAAAATGGAGAAGTACTGACCAATTTACAGACTAAACATGAAAAGCCGCAGGAAAATGTCCTGCGGCCAATAGTCCGGTATAAAAAAAAGAAAACGGAATACATGACTGTTAATTAAAATAAGAAATCGAAAAGATGGAATATTTTACTAATTCGAAAAAAAGTAATGCAGATGAAAAAACAGGAATTGAAAAATTCTTTTCATTTAGTCGTTTATTGTTACTTGTAGTTTCAACTTTTTGTGTTTTTAAAAACAACTTTGCGCAATCTGGTTTATGTGGAAACAATGTTCCATTCTTTGCAGTGAACCTTGTCGGAAATCCAAATGGAACATGGGTGTCAAATCCACCCGTTGCAAGACAGGGAAACTGTTGCGGAACTCAGGCGCCTGATCGCTGCATAGAATTTGAAGTGACACTTGATCCTACTGCAGTTGCAATTAATTTTCAAATCGCCTCAGGCGCGGTTCCTCCGGGAGCTTTGTTTTACCAGGTAGGTTGCGGACCGCAAATCCCGGTTGGTTCACCAATTTGTGTTAGCGGTCCGGGTCCGCATACAATTACCTTCTGCAAACCAGGAAATAATCAGAATACTTATTCAATCACATCTATTGCTGGCCCTGCCGTATCACCTCCGGACACAATTGGCGATGGCTGTATGACTAAAGCGTGGGTTACCGGGCTCGTGGACTCAACCATAACCTGGAGTGAAATTACCTCCGGAACAAATGCCTACCTGTCATACTTAAGTTGTACACAGGGGTGTGACACTGTAACTGTAACGCCGCAAGCTGGATATCCTCCTTACGTTGATTATGTAGTTTGTGGTAAATCTGTTGCGATCTGTTTTCCATTTCCAATATGGTGCGACACGATCAGGGTAAATTTCATGAATCCGATTCAGAACTCTATTCTTCCGCAGCCAGCCTGGTATTGCGCCAATACTAACGGAGTAACCCTTACAGCAAATATTCTTGGTGGACTTGCTCCATACGTGGTCAACTGGAAAAATTCTGCCGGCATAATTGTCGGGACAGGGCCAAATTACTTTGCCTCCTCACCTGGAAATTATTCTATGACAGTTTATGATGCGACTTATCCTAAATGCCCATCAAAAACTACCGCAACAAACGTAACCATTCATCCGGTTCCAACAGTTAATGCCGGACCTGATAAGATAATTTGTGCAAACACAACTGTTCAGGTAAGCGGAAGCGTTACAAATGCCACAGGAGGCACATGGACCAGCAGTGGTACTGGTACTTTTAGTCCTTCTGCAAACGCGCTTAATGCTGTGTATGCACCTTCGCCTCTTGATATTTCAAATGGAACTGTAACACTGACTCTAAGTACAACAGGCAATGGGCCATGCGCGTCAGTCAGTGATCAGATGACAGTGACAATTGATCCATTGATAAACATAAATGTTCCCTTACCAATTGTATGTTTTGGAAAGTCAGGAAACCTTAACGCAAATGTTACCGGAGGAACAGCGCCTTATTTTTATTCGTGGAGTACGGGTGCATCAACTCAAAGCATTACCAACGTTTATCCTGGTACTTACACTGTAACCGTTACAGATGCATATTTAACCGGATGCGTTTCAACGAAAACAGTAACAGTGACGGAGAATCCAAAAATTAATATAACAGCTCCATTCAATAGTTTAGTATCGTGTGATACACTTGTAAGTATTTCTGTAAACGCAAATGGAGGGACTGGATCTTTAGGTTATTTATGGAATACAGGTTCAAATTCAACAACCATCAATGTTCCAACAGGACAATATATTGTAGTTGTAACAGACGCGAATGGTTGCACTGCAAGAGACACTGTAGATATCAACGCTGCGAATAGTCCGCTTGCTGCATTTGTCACTCAACCAAACAATTTATGCGCGGGAGCAACAACTACTTTACAAGCTTCTGCAAGTGGTGGCTTTGGTTCATATTCATATTCCTGGAATACCGGCGCTACAACAAGTTCAATCACTGTGGGCGCGGGAATTTATTGCGCGACAGTTACTGATGGGCAAGGTTGCATGAATCAGTATTGTCTTACTGTAACACAAAGTTCACCGCTTACCGCGTCAGTGCCAACTCCTTCTACAATCTGTTACGGCGCGAGTACATCAATAACAGCGAATGCATCGGGCGGAAAACCTCCATATACATTTTCATGGAATACGGGTAATTCAGGAGCAACGTTAAACGCGGTAGCGGGAACCTATACTGTCACTGTGAGTGATTCGAATATTCCGGCCTGTACAACAACTGCAACCGTAACAGTGAATCAGGCATCTCCATTAGTGGTGACAGGATCTTCTACGATGGTGAATTGTAACGGGGGCAACACTGGCTCCGCAACTGCAATTGTTTCCGGAAGCGTTGGGCCATATAATTTTTATTGGCCGTCTAACTCTTCAACACAATCTTCAGCATTTGGACTTTCAGCGGGAACATACACGGTTAACGTAACAGATGCAATTGGCTGTGCGCAAAGTATTGCGGTAACGGTAGGTCAACCGCCGGTTTTAAATGCAAATATTTCAGGAACAACAAATGCATCCTGTTTTGGAAGCAGTAATGGTTCTTCAACAGTACTTGCAAGTGGAGGCACGCCAACGTATTCTTATTATTGGTCACCATCTGGTGGAACTGGATCAACCGGTTCCGGGTTTACAACGGGAACGTATACTGTTACGGTTACAGACAGTAAAGGATGTTATACAACAGCTACTGCAACAATTACTCAACCGACTCAGTTGACCGGCGCAGTAACTGGTATTACACCTGTTTCATGTTATGGTGGGATGAATGGAAGTGCAACTGTAGCTGCGAGCGGAGGAAATGGAAGCTACAGTTATTACTGGATGGAAACAGGAGGAAGTACTGCAATTGAAAACGGATTGGGCGCCGGAACATATAATGTAAACATTACCGATTGGGCTGGATGCGGGATTACAACGCAGGTAGTGATAACATCGCCACCTGAATTGATAGTTACTGTAAATAATGTTTCTTCTGCAACCTGTTATGGAAGCGCCAACGGTTCAGCGTTCATCACTGCAAGTGGTGGAACTCCAAATTATACATATTATTGGCCATCTCAGAATTTTTACGGGTCATCTGTTTCGAATTTACCTGCAGGAACTTATTCTTATAATGTTAGTGATGCAAATAATTGTGTAGTCACGAATACAATTGCTGTTACTCAACCAACTCCATTGACGATTTCCACAGCTTCTGTAACGAATGTTATTTGTAATGCAACATGTAACGGAGCTGCTTCAGTTTCTGCGACAGGAGGCACAGCACCCTATACTTACCAATGGAACTCTGGTCAATCTGTTCCTTCGATTAACGGATTGTGTGCAGGCACATATTCAGTGAATATAACAGATAGCAAAGGATGTGTTAATGATACTGCTTTGACAGTAACTCAGCCACCGGCAATATTGCTGAATTCCTCCGTGGTTGATGCTCATTGTGATCATCCGGATGGAACTGCAACAGTAAGCGTTAGTGGCGGTACTCCTGCATATTATTATTCATGGAATACTTCTCCTGCGCAGTATTCAGCAACGGCAAACAGTCTTGTACCGGGAAATTACATTGTAACAGTAACAGACAGCAAGGGCTGTCTGAAAACTGCAACTGTGACGGTCAATAATACTCCTGGTGTTAGCATCACTGCACAAAATTTCAATAATACAACATGCAGTAATAATTGCAATGGCAGCGCAACGGTTACTGGTTCCGGCGGAACAGGTCCTTATACTTATTTCTGGAACACTTCACCCACACAATCAACTGCAACTGCTGTAAATTTATGTCCGGGTTCATACCAGGTTATTATCAGTGATTACCACAATTGTAAAGACACTGCCGCATTTATTATTTCGGCGCCAATACCTGTTACTGCATCCGTCACCGCTACATCTAATGCAATCTGTTTCGGAGACGCAACAACGTTAAGCGCGTCAGCAACCGGCGGAACAGGTATATTCAGTTATAGCTGGAACAACGGCGCATATGTTGGACAATATTATACAGTTACTCCAACTTCAAATACTACCTATACTGTTACAGCTTATGACGCAAACGGATGCGCAAGCGCGCCGCAGATAATGAATGTTAATGTTAGTCCGGTTCCAATAGTAAACGCGGGCGCGGATGTTACCGTATGCGCGACTTCACCTGTAATTCAGCTCACCGGAACAATAACAAATGCAACCGGTGGAATCTGGACGGGTGGAAACGGAACATTTACTCCTTCCAATACTTCGTTAAACGCAAGTTATAATCCAACAGCTGCTGAAATTGCAAACGGGCAGATCACACTGACGCTTACTTCAACAGGTAACGGAGCATGCGCAGCTGTAAGTGACAATAAATTAATTACCATTGCCCAACAGTTCACTGTTACCATCAGCAATGGAATGGTTTGTTATGGTCAGGTTGGTTCATTGAGTGCAAGTGTTTCCGGCGGTGTTCCACCATATTCTTATACATGGAGCAACGGTGCGACAACACAGGCTATCAGTAACGTTCCCCCAGGAACATATTTTGTAACAGTTACTGATGCAGTTGCAAATGGATGTACTGTGTCGCAGTCAGGAAACCTTTATCAGAATCCTCAACTGTTTGTAAATCTTCCCGCATATGCTACTTCCTGCAACACCACTGCATTAATTACTGCTAATGGAAACGGAGGTACAGGCGCATTGACTTATGTATGGAGCACCGGCGCAACCGCACAATCAGTTTCTGTTCCCTCAGGCACTTATTCGGTTACGGTTTATGATGGAGTAGGCTGTTCTGTACAGGATAATATTATTGTTAACGCTGTTATTGCGCCAATCTCTGCATTTTCATCTGTTCCTTCCAATCTTTGTTACAACGCAACAACTCAATTAACAGCAAGCGCATCGGGAGGATATGGTTCTTATAATTATTTGTGGAGCACTGGATCAACTTCAACGTCAATTACGGTTGGTGCAGGAACATATTTACTTACTGCAACAGACAGTGCTGGTTGTAACGATACAACTCAGGTGGTTGTAACTCAAAGTGCACAGATGAGCGTTACAATTACAAATGCAGCAGCAGTTTGCAACGGAAGCAGCGCAACCGTTTCTGCAAACGCAAGCGGTGGTCAGGGACCATATACTTTTTCATGGAGCACCGGACAAACAACATCATCCATTACTCAACCCGCCGGCACTTATTCAGTAACAGTTACTGATGCAAACACACCTTCATGTTCAGCAACAGCATCAGTAACAATTAATCAGGCAACACCACTCGCGCTCAGTGGTAATTCAACTCCAGTTAGTTGTTTTGGCGGTAATAACGGAACAGCTACTGTAAATGCGACCGGTAGTGTTGGGCCTTATTCATATGCATGGACTTCTTTGCCGGACACAGTTTCAACAGCGATTAATCTTTACGCGGGAAATTTTCAGGTAACAGTAACTGACGCGATCGGGTGCGATCAGACAATTTCAATTGCTGTGACACAACCCACTATTATTTCGAGTACGGTTACATCGTTTACTAATGTTGCCTGTTATGGTGGAAACAATGGCAGCGCTACAGTGTCTGTTACCGGCGGAATGGGAGGATATTCTTACAGCTGGGCACCGGCAGGTGGAAACGGAAGTACCGGAACCGGAATGTCTGCAGGAAATTATACGGTGACAATCACTGATCAAAACTTATGTTCACATAACGCTTACGTCACGCTTACGCAACCAACGCTTCTTACAATTCCATCATCGTCCGTAAGTCATGTTTCGTGTTATGGAGGAAGTAATGGCAGCGCTTCGGTTACTGCAAGCGGTGGTTCGGGTGGTTACTCTTATAATTGGAATTCCGGTGCATTCACAACTTCTTCCATCAGTAATCTTGTTAGCGGAAGTTATAGCGTTGTTGTAACGGATATTTCCGGTTGTACAGTAACAACTACAATTACAGTAAATGAACCAGACGCTCTCATTTGCAATGTAGCGGGGATTAATAATGTTACCTGTAATTCTGGTTCTAACGGGTCAGCTGCTTTATCTGCGCTCGGGGGAACACCAGGTTATTCTTATTACTGGCCTACACTGAATGTTTCCGGTCCTTCAGTTGCCGGATTATCGGCAGGCGCTTACAATTGTTCAATTACAGATTCCAGTGGGTGTGTTACTACAACTACAGTTACAATTACTCAACCTGCAGATATTGTATTTAACGTAGCGGTAGGGTTTGATGCATCCTGCAACGGAGCTTGTGATGGAATGGCGATAGTTGTTCCTGGCGGAGGACAAATTCCTTTTAGCTACCAGTGGAGCAACGGACAAACCGCGCCAAATCTCAACGGACTCTGCGCTGGTACTTATTCCGTAATTGCAACTGACAATAACGGTTGTATGGAAGATACAGTAATCATTGTTGGAGAACCGCAGCCTGTAACCGTTAATACGAGCTCATTACCAGCCAACTGTTTTCATGCCGACGGATCCGCAACTGCAAATGCGAGCGGAGGAAATTCGGGCTATACTTTTACCTGGAACACTTCTCCTGTGCAGTATGGTGCCACAGCAACTGCGCTTGTTCCGGGCAATTATATAGTTACTGCATCAGATAATAATGGCTGTACAGGAAGTGATACTATTGTAGTTGGCAATGCGCCAGGTGTTGTCGCGTCCATTACAAATTCAACAAACACAAGTTGCAATAACATGTGCAACGGAACAGCTACCGTTGGTGGAACAGGTGGTATCGGGCCATATTCATATTCCTGGAATACAAATCCTGCGCAAACAAATGCAACAGCAACAACATTATGTCCCGGATTATATTCCGTAACAGTTACCGACGCGAATAATTGTATTTCAACTGCATCTGTTACAATTTCTACACCTCCGGCGCTGACGCTTACTCCACTGCCCACATCGACTGTAATTTGTAACGGACAGAATGCAGTGCTAACGGCTTCCGCGAGTGGCGGAACAGGAAATATTACTTATAGCTGGAACAACGGAGCGTATTTTGGTGCAACATACATTGTGAATCCCAATACAACAACAACCTACACAGTTGTAGCTATTGACAGCAATTATTGCACCTCTTCTCCACAACTAATAACAGTAACAATTAATCCCGCACTTACCGCAATTGTAGCGCCAGGACTAAATATTTGCCAGGGCAGTACAACGATACTTAACGCGAACGCGTCTGGTGGTAACGGAAATTATATTTATACATGGGGCCCTGATAGTCTTACAGGTTCTTCAATTACAGTTGTTCCTCCTTCTACAATGACATACTCTGTAGTTATTTCAGATGGATGTTCTTCTGATACAGCATTCATTCCGGTTACTGTTTATCCGCTGCCGGCTGTGAATTTTGCAACAGATGTAAATACAGGATGCGCTCCGTTGTGTGTTGAATTTGTAAATAACAGCACCTCGAGCACGGGAAGTGTCATTGTCGGTTGGAAATGGAAATTCGGGGATACTGACAGTACCAATCAAATGAATCCTACGTATTGTTTTCAAACATCGGGTACTTTTGATGTTTCACTGACTGCAGTTACCAACATGGGTTGCACAAATACTTTTTCTTTCAGTGATTATATTCAAGTTCAGCCAAGTCCTAAGGCTGAATTTACATTAACACCTGAAGTTGCTTCGCCAACACAACCTGATATATATTTTTACGAAAACGCATCAGGAGAAACTTCATGGTTATGGGATTTTGGAGATGGAATAGACACTGTTTCGGAAGCTAACCCGGTTCACACCTACCAGTCAGATGGTGAATTTTGTGTTACGCTTACTGTTAAGAACGCTTATAATTGTCAGGACACAGCAACACATTGCCTGCGTGTAAATCCTGTTTTTACATTTTACATTCCTAATGCATTTACTCCAAATGGTAATGGCAAGAATGAAACATTTACGGGTAAGGGAGAAAACATTGTAGAGTATACAATGTGGATCTATGACCGTTGGGGGAATATGATTTTCGAAACGCATGATCTGAATATTCCATGGGACGGCAGAGCGAACGGAGGTAAGGAAATTGCGCAGCAGGATGTATACGTTTATCTTGTGAAGATCACCGATATCTTTGGAGAAAAACACGATTACAGGGGACATGTCACTATTGTAAAGTAATCTTTTCTGTAATGTTATCAGTCTAATCGTTCACTGTTTTTGAAGCCAAATTTCAAATTAGTTGTCTTGAACATAACTCTTATCTTTGAAATTTGAAACGTATCAAAGATGAATTACCAGGATAATTTAATGGTGTGTTATCGCGGGCACAAGTATTATAAAACCAAAGAGTGTCCGGCTTGTCCACAATGTGTAATAGACCGGGTGGCAAAAAAGAATTTTCTTTCTTCGTTGCCTGCACCGGCCAGACGTTCTCTTGAGAATGCCGGAATCAGGACTCCGCGAATGCTGTCTTTAAAACGAAAATCTGAATTACTTGCGCTGCATGGCGTTAGTAAAACTGTTATCCCGAAATTGAAACGGATTTTGAACAGATATGATCTTGAGTTCCGCGAAGAGAAAGATTAATGATTCTAATGTTTTATGTTTTCTGAGAGTAAATTTCTATCAGCGCCACTCGCATTATCAATTTCCGTATTGATTTTTGGTATGCTTTTTAAGATCATGCATTGGTCTTATAACACGGAAATTATTTCAATTTCATTTCTGTCTATTATTGTTCTGTATTTTTCGCGTTACCTGCATAAAAAAGAAAGACGATTTTTCGATCATGTTAAATTGTTCTTTGTTGTATCCTGGTCCGTTTCCGGTATATTTATTATTCTTCATTTACCATTTTCCGGTATGTTGAAAATAATATCCTCTATTGCATTTATTCTTTTAGCGGTAGTGTATTTTAATGATAATAAAATTGATGTTGCAGACACTAAAACGAAAAAGAGCAGAGTTGACATCTTGTTTTCAATACTTTTCGTTATCGCTTCTGTTGGCGTGGTGACAGGAGCAGTCTTTAAAATCATGCATTGGCCCTTTTCAGCTTACCTGCTGACAGGAGGCGCGGGCGCCGGCTGTATTTATATTACCCGCGAATTTTTCAAATAAATTACTTTTTAGAATACCATGTGACGGATTTTCATCTGGCTGCACTTTATTTTCCAACCTGAAAAAATGACTTCCCCGTTATAAGCCCTGAATTATTGCCCCGAGTTTACTGATGCACATTATTCCATTAGCTGCGATTCTTCATGTCTACCGGATCACGGTCCGTCTAATTTAGCAGCTCTTTACAAGTTCAGAACAATATAAATTTTCAAAACAAATTCATTTTATGGAAACAAAAACAAGCAGCAAGACCGGTGAAATGTTTACTGAGGGGAGCAAAATAGCCAACAAATGGTTCAGTGATTATGCTTCAGTAATGACTGATATTTTTAATAAGCAGATGAAAATGGTTTCCGGTTTTTATGGCAATCTTTTCAGAATGTTCTCGGATGAGGGAAATAAGGCAATGCAACAGACCGTTCGTTTTCCCGATTGGATGCAGGCTGGCAATCCTTTTCTCAGTGCGTTTTATGGAAATGGTAATGGTCATGGTTCAGGAACGAAAATGAATGGCGAAAATTTTATGTCGGGTTTTAATTCTTTTATCAGTCAGATGAATGACGCAAATCTTCGGATGCTGAATACATTTAATCAATCTTTGGTGAATACCGATGCCTGGAAGGATGTACGGGAAAAATATGAATCCTTCATGGAAGATCAGTATGAAAGCACAAAAAAGATCATGGACGCATATGCTGATACTTACAGAAAGCAGATTGACTTTGCAAATGAGATAAACAGAACACTGTTAGAAACTGTTTCCCGTCAGATGAACGATATGGTGCAGCAAAGTCAGGATTTCTGGAACGAGATCGGCAAAACTTATTCTTCGGAACCCAATGCAACAAAGCGCAAATCTGAAGAGAAATCACAAAGAAATTTCAAGACTGAGGGTATTGTTGTATCGTGATGATTCAAAAGGTGGATGATCTGAATCACGTTTGTTGATTTGTGTGGTTAACGTGATTCAGATTTTCCTTTTTTATTTTTTTAGAATAGTATGAATGGAATTCAGGCAGCAGTTTAATTTTCCAGATTTATTTGATGGTTTTGCATCAGCTTGGCAAAAAAGCATCCAGAACTATCTTAATAATTTTTCCGGCTATCAGAACGACCTGCGAGACATTACAACCGCTTATTTTCACCTGTTCGGAAAACTCGCAGTAAATCCGGGACATTTATTAAAAGCGCACTCTCTTCAGCTGGATCTGGCAATGAAACAGCAGGAGTTAGTTAAAGAACTTTATCTTTCAAATGAAGAACTTCCGGAGATTTCTGATAAACATGAAAAACGTTTTGCAGCTCCGGAGTGGAAAAGCCATCCTTATTTCGAATTCATTAGCAGGAATCATTTGTTGCTGGAAGAGTTCTGGGCTCAACTTATTAATGTTGCGGAACTGGAAAGCAGGCATCAGCGAAAAGTTGGTTTTTACACCAAGCAATTTCTGGATGCGATGGCGCCTTCAAATTTTTTACATACAAATCCTGAAGCGCTGAACCAGGCAATACAAACAGGAGGTCAAAGTTTATGGAAGGGATTTACAAATCTTGTAAGTGATATTGAAAGAGGAAGTATCACGCAAACGGATTCATCCGCGTTTGAAGTTGGAAAAAATCTGGCCATAACAAAAGGTTATGTTATTTATGAGAATGATCTGATGCAACTCATCAGGTACGACCCCTTGGTAAAGAATGTTCATGCAATACCATTATTAATGGTTCCGCCATGGATAAACAAGTTTTATATACTTGATCTTCGTCCTGAAAACTCTTTTGTAAAATACCTGCTTGAGCAGGGAATTCAGGTTTTTATTATTTCCTGGAAAAATCCTCCTGAATCAACTAACAGTTTTTCGTTTGATGATTATGTTTGCAAAGGAGCTATTAAGGGAATTGAAGTGGTTGCTGCCGCGAGCGGTTCTGAAAAAGTTAACGCTCTTGGTTATTGTCTGGGCGGAACACTCATGAGTGTTGCTTCCTCGGTATTAGCTATGAATAAAAAAGAAAATCCGGTTAATTCATTAACCCTGCTGGCTGCCATGATCGATTTTTCAGATATAGGTCCGATGGGAGATGTAATAGATTCCGCGCTTGTAAAGAAAATGCAGCGTGGCGAATTGCTTGAAGATGGCGTTATGCCTGGTAAAACAATGGAGATGGCTTTTAATCTTATCCGGGCAAAAGATCTTATCTGGTACTATGTGATCAATAACTATCTAAAGGGGAAAACACCGCAACCTTTTGATGTTTTGTATTGGACCAACGACAATACAAATCTTCCCGCGGCAATGTATGTGTTTTACCTTTCACAAATGGTTTTCGAAAATAAATTGTCGCGAAGAAATGCGTTACGCATCTGTGATACACCTATAGATATTGGTAATATCGATTTTCCGGTTTTCGCTATCGGATTTTCCGAAGACTATATTTCTCCCGCCCACACGGTTTTTACCGGGACGGAACTAGTTAGTGGAGAATCAGAATTCATACTTGGTGGTTCTGGTCATGTGATTGGTGTTATTAATCCTCCGGCCAAAAATAAATATGGCTATTATATTAATGGAGAAAAAGGAAAGGGATTTGAACATTGGAAGAATTCAGCGGAATATAATGAAGGAAGTTGGTGGCCAGCGTGGATCAGCAGACTGAAAGAGTTATCCGGAAAGAAAATTGATGTGTCAGATTTGAAAATAAATAAAAAATACAAACCGATCGAACCGGCTCCCGGACGATATGTATTTGAAAAACATAAGCACTGACAGATGTCAGGTAGAAACTGCCACAACGCGGGTAATTCTCATGTTTATTTTTCCTTTCCGGATTTATTTTTGAGGTTCATTATCCACTACACTTATGAATATTCTATTGTACAGAAACATCTCTCTGAAAGATTTGCCTGAAGTTGGAGGGAAGAACGCCTCTTTGGGTGAAATGATTATGAATCTTTCTTCAATCGGGATTCAGGTTCCGGAAGGATTTGCGATCACGGCCAGCGCATACCGAAATTTTATCAGCGCAAACAAAATCGCGGATAAGCTGGATGAGTTAATTTCCAGGTTGGACACGCGCGAATTCAATAATCTCTCAGAAACAGGTAAGGCCTGCAGGGAACTGATCATGAAATCAAAATTTTCTGAGGAACTGAAAAAAGAAATTCTGGACTTTTATCATGAGCTCGGTGATTCAGTTACAGTAGCTGGTCGAAGCAGCGCAACTGCCGAGGATCGTCCGGGGGCCAGCTTTGCTGGTCAGCACGATTCATTTTTAAATATTCGTGGTAATGAAAATTTACTTCAGGCATGCAAAAAATGTTTTGCTTCACTTTACAACGACAGGGCAATCAAATATCGCGCGCTGAAAGGATTTGAGAATAAAAAAATTGCATTGTCTGTTGGCGTACAGAAAATGGTGCGCGCCGATCTCGCATCTGCTGGTGTTGCTTTTACAATTGATCCTGAAACAGGATTTCAGGATATGATCTATATAACCGGTGTTTGGGGATTAGGAGAAAATATAGTTCAGGGGGCAGTTACTCCTGATGAATTTTATTTCTTCAAACCCTCGCTGCGAAAAAATAAAAAAGCGTTGATCACGAAAAGGCTTGGAGAAAAAGCGTTGACCATGGTTTTCGAAAATGGAGACCAGGGAGAAAAAAGCATCAGGAACAATAAAACCGAAAAAGAAAAACAATTAAGTTTTGTTTTAAGCGACGATGAATGTTTACAGCTCGCTGTATGGTGTGATGAGATTGAAAAGCATTATAAAATGCCTATGGATATAGAGTGGGCAAAAGATGGAGAAAGTGGATTACTTTACATATTGCAGGCCAGACCCGAAACAATTCATGGAACTGAAAAAGCGGCAGTAATAAAAGAATATGTATTAACTGAAAAAGGAAAGGTCATTACTAAAGGAAAAGCGGTGGGAGGAAAAATTGTTTCAGGTATAGCGCGGATTCTGAAATCTCCGCAAGAAGGACATAAACTCAATCCCGGCGAAATACTGATTGCGGAAACAACGAATCCCGACTGGAATGCTATAATGAAGAAAGCGTCTGTGATTGTAACTGATAAAGGAGGAAGAACAAGCCACGCGTCTATTGTTGCGCGCGAACTTGGTCTGTCTGCGGTTGTAGGAACAATTAATGCGACAACTGCAATTAAGGACGGACAGGAGATCACGGTTTCATGCGCGGAAGGAGATACCGGAAAAGTATATGAAGGACTTCTTAAGTGGGAAGAAAAAAATATTGCACTTGACAATTTTGAAATGCCGGAAACTGATCCGATGTTCATACTCGCCGACCCCGGAGTGGCACTTAAGTATTCCAGTTATCCAAACAGGGGTGTTGGTTTGCTTAGAATGGAATTTATTATAAATAATCATGTTCGGGTTCATCCCATGGCGCTGATCAATTTCGATCAGTTAAAAGATGAAAAGGTAAAAGATGAAATAGATGAATTATGCAAAGGATACGAGAATCGTTCAGATTATTTCATTGATCAGTTATCTCAGGGAATAGCCATGGTAGCAGCTGCGTTTTATCCAAAAGACGTGATTGTGCGCATGAGTGATTTTAAAACAAATGAGTACGCGGAGTTGCTTGGTGGAAAACAATTTGAGCCGGAGGAAGAAAATCCTATGATCGGTTTTCGGGGCGCATCGCGTTACTATAATGAGAGATACAGAGAAGGTTTCAGGCTGGAATGTCTTGCAATGAAAGTGGTGAGAGAGGAGATGGGATTTGAAAATGTAAAGTTGATGATTCCGTTCTGTCGTACTGTAGATGAAGGAAAACGCGTTGTAAACCTGATGGAAGAGTTCGGACTGAAAAGAGGCGGTAAAGAACTTGAGATCTATATGATGACTGAGATTCCAGCCAATGTTATTCTGGCAGAGCAGTTTGCTGAGATCTTTGATGGATTTTCTATTGGTTCGAATGATCTTACACAACTTACTCTTGGAATTGACCGTGATTCAGAAATAATCAGCGATCTTTTTGACGAAAGGAACGAAGCCGCAAAATGGATCATAGCTACTGCTATTCAAAAAGCAAAAACGGCCGGCATTAAAATAGGTTTATGCGGGCAGGCGCCAAGCGACTTTCCGGAGTTTGCCAGGTTCCTGGTTGATGAAGGAATAGATAGCATCTCATTTAATCCTGACGCGATTCTCAGAGGAATTGACAATATACATAAGGCGGAAGTTGAGTTGCTGCGACTCAATGATTGACAAGAATCATAAATTAAATCAATAAGTAACATAGATCATATATTTCATTTATTATAAGTGAGCAATATCATTTATGGGGATATCACTGTTGAATATTTTTGACGCGTTGAAAGAAATTTTCGGACCCCTTGCTTTTTGTAAAGTGCTTTTCTGTTTTTA
>CBIHPU010000013.1:0-19250 GCA_966211935.1 uncultured bacterium
CGAAGAAGTAAAGCCTGTTGACCCCGTAGAACCCGTCGGGCCTGTGATCCCCGTTGCACCGGTTGATCCAGTCGGGCCAGTGATCCCGGTTGCGCCGGTTGAACCTGTCGGGCCGGTAATTCCTGTTGCTCCTGTAGCGCCTGTTGGACCTATAGGTCCCTGAGCGCCTGTTGCTCCGGTTGCGCCGTTAGTTCCGTTAGCACCATTAGCTCCTGCCGCACCTGTTGGGCCAGTAGGACCTTGTGCTCCGTTAGCTCCTGTTGCACCTGTTGGACCAATTGGCCCTTGTGCGCCAGTTGCTCCTGTTGCACCATTTGTTCCGTTAGTTCCATTTGCACCTGCTGCTCCGGTTGGTCCCTGAGGTCCTGTTGCGCCTGGATCACCTGTTGGTCCGGTTGGACCTGGTGTACCAGCAATTCCTGTTGGACCAGTTGGACCTACAACACCTGCAACGCAGTCTAATGTGTTCCATGCTCCATCTCCGTTTGTATCTTCTCCCGGGTCATTGACGTTATCTCCGTCAGTATCCCAGCAATGTATTCCATCAGTTCCGTTAGCTCCTGCTGCTCCGGTTGCACCTGCAGCTCCAGCCGCACCGGCTGCACCTGCACAATCAAGCGCGTCAAAATTTCCATCACCGTTTGAATCTTCTGATGGATCGTTTATTCCGTTTCCATTCACATCCCAGCAGTTGATACCGTTGGAACCGTTTGCTCCGTTAGCGCCTGCAGCGCCAGTTGCTCCTGTTGCTCCATTAGCACCGGCTGGTCCGGCAGCTCCAGCGCAATCAGTTGCGTCAAAAATTCCGTCTCCGTTCACATCTTCTGAAGGATCGTTAGTTCCGTTTCCGTTCACATCCCAGCAGCTGATACCGTTGCTTCCGGCAGCTCCGGTAGGACCTGCAGGACCGCTGTTGGCGCACAAGCTCTGCCATACACCGGTTGCGCCGATGTAGTAGAAGAAACAATCAAAGTTTGTATCGTATACAAGCAAACCGTTAGCCGGTGATGCTATTGCTGTACGTTGTGCGGTAGTTAAACGAGGCACAAGAATACCCTGGTTGCTTCCAGGAGATGTTACATCCAATGCCGCAGTTGGATCAGGAGTATTTGTTCCGATACCAACGTTGTTCTGCGCATTAAATAAGGATGCAAAAAATAGAAGGGCGAATGCGTAACGTAGTTTATTTTTCATTCAGTGGACTTAAGAATGAATAAAAATATGAAAAATCCATTATCTGGCAAATTCTTATTTTCAAATGTCTATAAAACGTTTTCTTGTTTCGGCGGACGGAATTTGACAGGAATCGCTTGATCCCCACCATTTATAGCGGTTTTTAGAAATAAATCTGTAAAACGCGTCACGAATAAACCACGGAACGATCAGAAATACAGCGAGCAGTGGCCAGAGGCCTTTTAATTTTAACGTTATGAGTAAAGCCGCCGTGCTTCTTGTATAGGCTTTGTTTTTTCGTATGTAAACGAACGTTCCGTGCGCGCCCATGTCTACTTTGTACTTTTCCAGCAGTTGTTTTCCCGTAACGCTTTGCAACGATGCAAATCTCAATAATGGTTTTCTTTCGTGATGCATAATGAACTGAACGGTTTTGTTACAGAAGTTGCAGATTCCGTCATACAGCACTATGTTATCTGAAAGATCCACTTAATCGCGTATTCCGATTGCATACGGATCCACTGAAACTTCAACGCGTTTTGATACAACCTGAAAGTTCGTAAGGCTGATAAATGAAATAAATCCGTTTCTTCCCCCGCACGCTGTTGAATGGTGTGGAGCCGGACCGGCAACATCTAAATTTCTGGAAGCAACATAGATCAAACCTTTATTGTCATCAACCGCTATTCCATGAGGCTGATAGAATCCGCCGTCAATATGCTGTACAAGCGTGTTTGTGTTGTAATTAATAACACTTACAACTCCTTTTTTTCCATTGGAGGGAGAAGTTAAATTGGTAACATCTTCCGTACAAGTGATAAAAAGATATGGCTGAGAAACTGAGACAGCAAATTCGAGCGGCTTGTTTCCGACCGGGATAACTGAAAGCAAAGAATCATTTGCGGCATTAAGCACATAAATTTCATTGGAGGAAATGCAACTGACGAAATATTTTGATCCGTCCGGAGAAAATATTAATTCATGCGGATCGGTAACGCCTGCGGTAGTTGAATTGAAAGCCGGATTTAAAATTATTTCCTGGTAAGAAGAGAAATCATTGAGTGGAATTTTAAATAACCGGTTTTGCAGCTGGCTGGTAACATAAAGAAATTGTCCGTCTGGACTGAGTGCGGACCCGTGAATATTTGCCCAGTCACCCGCGGTGTAAGTATTCAGCAACTGAAGATTTTCCAGATCCGCTTCAAGTATTTTACCGGTTGTGCTGAAATCAACAACGTATGCTTTTTTAGAATCTGCGCTAATGACAAACGTGTTGTAATTACCGGCGGGAATATTTACCTGTCCCACAAATTTATCATCGCTTGTCCTGAATTTCTGAATGGTGGTTCCTGATAATGAAATTGTATACCAGTGTTGTTTGTCGGGTGATACTTTCAGATTATGGGTTGAAACATTTCCTCCTTCTACATTTACATATCTCATCGGTAATAAAGTTTCCTGGTCAAACACTGTTACAACTTTGCAACCCTGGTTTGCTACATAGATTTTTTTTCTGTTCGGATTATCTGAGAATTTTACAAAGCCTTCAGAATTCGGAGCGCCGCTCTGCACCCAGTTCATAATGGTTTGTACTTCTTCCTTTGAAAGCGGAGAATCGTTATAAGGCATTGTTGGTACTAGCGTTGGCCCCAGGTCTGAATATGTATTGATGTAATAACATAGCGTACTGAAATCCGGACGATAAGGAATTACACATGCGCTTGTATTCCCTCCCTTAAACATATTATCCCAACTGCTCAGATTTAAACCTGCTGCCGTGGAAAAACTGTTATCATTATGGCAACCTTTGGTAGAGCATTTGGTTAAAATAATTTGTCCCACTTCAACAGGATATCCGTGCGTGTCAGGATCGGCTTTGTCATGTTTGCAGGACGCAAATAAAAACAAACACGTAATGATCAGTATGGAATTTACTTTCACTCCTGCGCAACGATTAATTTATGACTGGAAAAACTTTTATCATCCCTGACAACTAACATATAAATACCTGAACAAAATTCACTTGTTGAAATTCTAACTACAGGCTGATTAGTTTTGAGTCGTGTTATTAATCTCCCCGAGTAGTCAAAAATTGTTACATCGCGCTCCGCAAAAGTTTTTGCTGTGAACTTTACTGTTATTTCATCTTTTGCCGGATTTGGAAAAACTTCAAAGTCAGAATGAAAATCTGGTTCGTTTACGGAACTTAAAACGGAATCACCCTGGAAATAATTAATTCCTCCGCTTGAATTTCCAAGGATCATGTCTGCAATTCCATCAGTATTTAAATCCGCTGTGGCAGGAGCTATCTTGCTTCCCTCCCAGATATTCCATCCTATTGAATCAAGTAAGGTGAATGTTCCGTTAAGATTCCCTTCTATTCCAATGTACCTGTACAAATATCCTCTTTCAGATCCGACAAGCAGTTCGAATAAACCATTTACTTCGCGCAAATTCGGCGCGGCGTAACCTGTTATAGAGTTTGGTTGACAAACATTGACATTGCCGAGTGTTGAAATAGTTGGTGTTGAACTGAAAACAGGGGAAGAAATGGTTCCGGTGTTTTCGTAATAATATAATTTTCCATTCCTGCTTCCCAATAAAATATCATTTAGTCCGTCTTTATTTATATCAATAATTTGCGGGATAGCATAATTTCCTGGTACGTCTATTGAATTCCAGAATGTTCCTGTAAAGGCAAGATTAATTGGATTTCCCACACCGCCGTTATTCTTGAAATAGGTCAACTGCCCATTGTAATCTCCCACAAGTAAATCCAGATCCAGATCACCGTCAAGGTCACCGAAAGCTGGCGCCATGTTCTGAATATTATAACTGGATAATCCCGCGTAATCGCGACTTATCAACGTGAAACGCGGATCGGTAGCGGTACCAATATTTCGCAGCAATGCAAGTTTAGACGAATAGATTCCATTTGTAAAATAGCCGGTGTTGCCAACTATTATATCATAAAGTCCATCTCCGTTTTCATCAAGAATAGCAGGAAATGCTCCTTCTCCAAAATCAAGCATGCTGTCCTGCAGAAAATCGAACTCTTCAAAAATGAAAACTGGTGCAGAATCATTACCGAGATTTTTATACCTCCAGCCTGACACAAAATTTTCTGCCGATACGCTGTTGTTCGGACTCACTAACAGATCACGCGCTCCGTCATTATCCGTATCGAGATAATAGGTACATGGAAAATAAGACATCTTAACAGGTTTATTCGGAGGGAATTTTTTTGTTGTCGAATCTGAATGCGCAATGTTTTTATCTCCGTTATTAAGAAAAAATTCAAGTGAGTCGCATGAAATATCTCCCAGTATCAGGTCCTGGTCACTATCGCCATCAGCATCCAGGCAGGTCAGACAGCTTCCTGAATGAAGATTCGCTTTGGTGCCAGCGCCGGTAATTTCTTTCCATTTAAAAAATTGCGGACAAAAAGAAAGTGTTGATGCGCAACTGTTCTCGGTAAAATCTCCCCAGCAATCATCAACCATTTCAAATTTCAGAGTATCGAGTGGTAAACCATATTCAACCGCTTTGTTTTTATGATATTCTATTGTTGTACCGAAAACTGAAAATGTAAGAACGTCAATATCGCCGTCATCATCTATGTCTGCTATTGCGGGAAAACCAACGGATGAACAATATAAATTGAGCATGTTCGGCGTTCCGCCCGGATTGTAATTGGAATACACCAAAGAATAAACCTGTGTGAACTGAATAGGTCCGGACGCAGGCGAAATGTTTTTATGAACCTGGAATCCCGCAATGGAATAAGAGAAAATATCTTCTTTGCCGTCATTATTATAATCTATGAACAGGCACCAGTCATTCAGTCTTGGAAAATAGCTTTCATACTGCGGCGCGTGTTTATATCGTGTGAAGCCTGGCCCTCCGGTATTTTTAAAACAACGCAGTTTGAAACTTCCCCTGTCAAATGCGACAATGTCTTTCATTCCGTCAAAATCAAAATCTATATCCGAGAATTGAGTTGAGTTCAATCCCCCCGCCCATGGGTTCAGCAATTCTTCTCCCTGGTAGTAAACTTCAACGGAATCGTGTCTGACAAAAACATGTTGCGCCTTTACTTGATAAAAAGAGAATAATATTCCAGCTATAATAAAGTTCCGGAGTTTTTTCATGGATAGAGCTTATTTACAAATTTAGTTTTTTTGAACGCTTAATCATCATTGGAAAATTTTCTCACCATTGGCCCGGACAGCTTTCAAAGTAAGCTGAGAACCATTTTCAATTATCATAATTTTTTCGGCGGTTAGTGCAGTTGTCTTTCGTTTTTAACGTTGAAATTTTTTTAAGAGTCAGCCTTTTTGGGCCAGAAAACTACCGCTTTTCAAGTAGATTGGATTTCATAGGTGTAACATTTTCAATCGTTTATGGGGAAAGCGGGTGGCTGGATTTTTAGCTGGAAATGAAAATTGGTTATGTAAAACCGAAATTCTATATTTGCACCCTTAAAATTTTCATAACTAACTGATTACTAATTATGCAAAACAAAGGTGCCATTTGGATCTTTACTGCTCTGTTCGCTCTGGCTTGTCTATTTTACCTGTCGTTTACCTGGGTGGTAAGCAATGAAGAAAATAATGTCCGTGAAAAAGTTGAAAGAGAAATAGCTAAACCACAGACAAAAAGAATGATCGACTCAATTGCGGGAGGGAACAAGGTTGTTCACGAGCGCGTATTGGAATCGATGAGAGATTCTTTATTCAACGTGTATATTGACGCGATCAGCAATGATGTTATTTATGATATCGGAATTGCAAAATTCACTTACGAAGATTGTAAGCGTCGTGAGATCAACTTAGGTCTTGACCTTCGTGGCGGAATAAATGTTACGCTTGAGGTTTCTGTAAGCGATATCATTAAAAATCTTGCGGGTCATTCAAAAGATCCAAAGTTCAACGCGGCCCTTGATAGCGCAAGAATAAAACTTGGCGGTCAGAATTCTGATTTTGTTGAATTATTCGAAAGAGAATATTCGAAGCTTAATCCAAACGGAAAGCTCGCACCTTTCTTCCAGGCAACTGATATCCGTAAAGAAATTGATTACAACGCAACCAATGACCAGGTCGTAGCTGTACTACGTACTCAGGTAATGGAAAGTCTTAAGAACGTGGAAACAACGCTTCGTTCAAGGATCCAGAACATTGGTGTAAATCAACCAAACATCCGTTCTGTAGGATCTCCTTCAAGCGGACGCGTACTCGTTGAGCTTCCAGGTGCGAAGAACATTGAGAAAGTAAAAACACTTCTTGAGCGTACTGCAAATCTTGAATTCTGGGAAACTTACGATAATATTGAAGCAAACCAGTACTGGGAAACAGCCAACAACAGGATCCGTCGTTATATAATCAAAGACTACGAAGATTCTACGAAGGTAGCAGTTGCAGATTCTCTTAATAAAAAGGATTCGACTTTAGTTAAAGCTGATTCACTGAATGTTGACAGTCCTGCGAAGCCTGTTATCGCAACCAAAGAATCGTCACAGGATAGTTTTTTAAGAGCGTGGCCTTTGTTCAGATATTTAAGACTTAATGCCGACCAAAAAGGATATTTAATGCCAGGCGCGGTTTTAGGTTATGTGGCCAAAGCTGATACATCAAAATTAATGGCGTACCTGCGTCACCCTGAAGTACGCAAAGCCTTCCCGAAAAATTTAAAATGGGCTTATGAAGCATACCTGGAAAACGGATATTTTAAACTTTATGCGTTAAAGAGTTCAGAGTATAATGCGATGAAACCTGCACTTAGCGGAGACGTAATTGCTTCTGCTAAACAGGGTTTTGAAGGCGGACAGGTAATTGTGAGCATGGAAATGAAAGGCGCTGCAGCGGATAAGTGGAAAACTATTACTGAAAAGGCTGTAAGAGAGGCTAAACCGATGAATCCTAATGATCCGAACAGCGAAAAGATCGGAAGATCAATCGCGATTGTGATGGATAATTTTGTGTTCTCTGCTCCAACTGTAAACAGTGTTATTCCAAATGGAAGTTCCCAGATCAGTGGTTCATTTAAAATTCAGGAAGCCCAGGCTTTGGCATCAGTACTTTCTGCAGGTAAACTACCTGCTCCTGCCAAGATCGTAGCGTCTTCACAGGTTGGTCCTTCTATAGGTAGAGAAGCGATCAAGAATGGTGTTTCCAGTTTCGTGGGTGCTATCCTGGTGATCCTTTTGTTTATGGTTCTTTATTATAACCGCGCCGGTTTCGTTTCAAATCTCGCGCTGTTCGTAAACATCTTCTTTATTATGGGAGTACTTGCATCATGGGGTGAAGTATTAACATTACCTGGCATCGCTGGTATCGTACTTACAATAGGTCTTGCTGTTGACGCGAACATCCTTATTTTTGAACGTGTCCGTGAAGAACTTGCGCTTGGAAAATCAAATGCCCTTGCAATACGGGAAGGTTTCAAACACGCTATGTCTTCTATCATTGACAGTAACGTAACGCTTTTAATTCTTGGTATTATCCTGTTCGCTTTCGGTAGCGGTCCTATCCAGGGATTTGCAGCTACATTGATCGTGGGTATCTTATCTTCACTGTTTGCGGCAGTTCTTCTGTCACGCGTTATTTTCGAAATGTTCATCGCGCGTAAAAAAGAAGTTACGTTCGACAATAAGTTCACAAGAAACGCTTTCAAAAATGTTTCAATCGATTTCGTCCGTCGCAGAAAAGTTTACTATACTATTTCAGCAATAGTTATCCTTGCCGGAATAGGTTTCTACTTTAAAAATGACGGATTCAATTTAGGTATCGACTTTAAAGGCGGACGTACTTACCAGGTTCAGTTTGAAAAACCGGTTGAAGCTTCAGAAGTAAAAGCGAAACTGGAGCCGCTGTTCGGTTCAGTACCTGAAATTACAACTGTGGGATCCAATAGCCAGTTGAAAATTTCAACTTCTTATAAAGCTGCTGAAGCAGGAAACGACGTTGATAAACTTGTTCGTTCACAGATCTCTGAAAAACTAAAAGAGACCGGTGTTGAATTCAATATTGTTCAGGAACAAAAAGTAGGTCCTGCAATTGCGAGCGACATTCTTTATAAAGCATACTTATCTGTTGTGTTCTCCTGTATCCTGATGTTTGTTTACATCCTGATACGTTTCAGAAAATGGCAGTATGGTCTTGGCGCGGTTGTGGCCCTGTTTCACGACGTGCTGGTTGTACTTTCATGTTACACCATTTTCGATGGACTTCTTCCTTTCTCACTTGAGATCGGACAGGATTTTATCGCCGCCATCCTTACGGTTATGGGTTATACCATGACAGAAACAGTGGTTGTGTTTGACAGGATCCGTGAACGTCTTGCTGAGAGTGGAAAATCCGACGTGTTTGGTGAAGAAAGAAACAAGCTCATTAACTTCGCGTTGAACTCAACATTGAGCCGTACCATTCTTACTTCATTAACGGTATTCTTCGTTCTTGTGGTGATCTTTATTTTCGGTGGAGAAAGCATCCGTGGATTTATTTTCGCCCTCCTTATCGGTCGTATCATCGGAACATATTCTTCATTGTGTATTTCAACGCCAATCGTTGTGGATTTCGAGAAAAAATCAAAAACGGTTACAGCTTAAGAAGAATTCAGAATTTTATTTAAAACCCCTCGCAAATCACATTGTGAGGGGTTTTTTGTTTCTCATCCGCCCCATGTATTTTCTTACCTTTGTGTAATGGATATGTACGAGATAAGCGGCGGAGATATTTTTGTTGTAGCGCTTGTAGCTGTGATTTTTATTGCAGGTGTTTACACGCTGATTAAATTCAGGAACAATAAAAATTTCTAATAGTAACGGACAAAAATATTATTGCAATAGTATCGTAGCTTACCTTGTTTAATAAGAAATAAAATGGATGGCGTGCTCTTGTTTTTAAATCTTGGCGGAAGCGAAATAATCGTTATTCTGCTCGTCGTGTTATTACTTTTCGGTGGAAAAGGAATTCCGACTATGGCGCGTTCACTTGGAAAGGGCATTCGTGAATTCAAAGATGCCGCAAGCGGTATTCAGCGTGATATCGCCAAAGGCATAACTGATGTTGAACGCGATGTCAGTGAAGAAATAAAAGACGTAAAAAAGAAGATCGATCCTGAACATATTGACGACTGATCTTTTCCTTAATTTCCGAACAAAAACAATCCTTATTTTCCCTCTCTTTCTTTGGAAATTTCCTCTATTGGAGGTAGCTTCATGCTTTTAAACGAGCTTATGAAATCAGCATATATAATTAATGGAGTCCGGACTCCGATCGGCAGCTTCGGCGGAACTTTATCTGCGGTTCGTACCGATGACCTGGCGGCTATTGTTCTTAAAGAACTTTTAAACAGAAATAAAAATCTTGATCCCGTCGCTATTGAAGATGTAATTCTTGGCTGTGCAAACCAGGCTGGTGAAGACAACAGGAACGTAGCGAGAATGTCATTGCTTCTTGCTGGTTATCCGATCACTGTTCCCGGTCAGACTGTTAATCGCCTTTGTGCTTCCGGCCTAACCGCGAATATGGATGCTGCACGCACAATCATGACAAATGAAGCGGAGATTATGGTTGCAGGCGGAGTTGAAAACATGACGCGGGGACCACTCGTTCTTTCCAAAGCGAGCGCTCCATTCGGAAGAGATCAGCAATTATTTGACAGCAGTTTTGGCTGGAGATTCATCAATCCGAAAATGCAACAACAATACGGAACTGAAGCAATGGGTGAGACCGCGGAAAATTTAGCGGTGATGTATAATATCTCCCGTGAAGACCAGGATAAATTTTCGTTGTGGAGTCAGCAAAAAGCTGCAGCAGCTTTAAAGAGCGGAAGACTCGCTAAAGAAATTGTGAGCGTTGAGGTTCCGCAAAAAAAAGGTGACGCGATAAAATTTGAAAAAGATGAATTTGCAAAACCTGCTACAACGATGGAAGGTTTGTCTAAACTTAAAACAAGTTTTAAGAAAGACGGAACGGTAACTGCAGGTAATTCTTCAGGATTAAATGACGGAGCCGCGGCATTGCTGCTTGCGTCTGAGGAAGGAGCAAAAAAATATAATCTGAAACCACTTGCAAGATTTGTTTCTTCAGGCGCAGCGGGAGTAGAGCCGCGCATAATGGGGATTGGTCCTGTTGAAGCAGCGAACAAAGCGTTAAAGCGCGCGGGGTTAACCTGGAAGGATATCGATATCATTGAATTGAATGAAGCGTTCGCTGCACAGTCTCTCGCTTGTATTCGCCTTTGGGGATTGCAGGATAATGATCCGCGATTAAATCCTTCTGGTGGTGCAATCGCGCTTGGACATCCGTTAGGAATGAGCGGAGCAAGAATTTTGTTGAGCGCGGCGCTTGAACTGCATGAACAAAATAAAAAATTTGCATTGGTAACAATGTGCATTGGGGTTGGACAAGGTTATGCAGTTATAATTGAACGGGTTTAATTCTTTCATTAAAGATTTCAAATGCAGATTAAATTTTTGTCGTTGCTTTTGTTGTTCGCGTTTTTTGGATGCGGCGCGTTTGCTCAAATCACATTTCCCGTAAACGGCACCCCTAATGTGGTTCACACGGTTTACGTTTTTCAGAATTGTACGCTGCACGTAGATCACCAGGTGACAATACCGAATGCCAGTCTTGTAATTAAGGATGGAATTATTCTGGAGGCGGGAGAGAAAGTTGTTGCTCCATCTTCAGCAATTATTTATGATCTGAAAGGAAAACATATTTATCCCGCATTTATCGATCTGTATTCTGATTATGGAATGCCTGAAGTAAAACTTACTCCGCGCGCGGGTCTTGGACCTCAAATGGAAAGCACAACCAAAGGCGCTTATCATTGGAACATGGCTATACGTCCTGAAACTGACGCGTACAAACTTTTCACAAATAATAATACAACCGCGGAAGAAATCAGGAAAACCGGTTTCGCCACAGTACTTACTTCTCAGAAAGATGGAGTGGTGAGAGGAAGCGCAACGCTTGTTGTTTTGTCGGGCGCTAATGAAAATGAATGCATTTTGAAAGACAGGGCAGCTGCGTTGTATGCTTTGCGAAAAGGACAATCGCCGCAGGATTATCCTGAGTCGTTGACGGGAGCTATTGCGCTGTTGCGTCAGACTTACCTTGACGCTCAATGGTACGCCTCCCTTACTAATAAGCCGGAGTATAATATTGCGCTGGAAGCTTTTAATCAGTTACAAACCTTACCACAGATAATTGAAACCACTGACAAATTGAATGTTTTGCGCGCTGATAAAGTTGGAGATGAATTTAAGGTAAACTATATCATGAAAGGAAGCGGAAATGAATATCAGCGACTTGATGATATGAAACAAACGTTCTGCCGTTTTATTTTGCCTTTGAATTTTC
Source organism: uncultured bacterium (assembly GCA_966211935.1). Taxonomy (GTDB): domain Bacteria; phylum Bacteroidota; class Bacteroidia; order B-17B0; family Aurantibacillaceae; genus AM-1111. The sequence goes on from CBIHPU010000013.1 coordinate 11,544, forward strand.
CTGATGCTTATGATGTGGAAGATCCCTTTGATGCGGAACAGGTAAGTTTGTCTGATTTGAAACATTGGGAACTTGCGCCGACAAATCCTGTTGCATTTCAGAAGGCGGGAATTTCATTCGCGTTTACTACAAACGGGATGAAGGATAAAAAGATCTTTCTGAAAAATATCCGCAAAGCGATGGAATATGGATTAAGTGAACAGACGGCATTGAAAGCGCTGACAACTAATCCCGCAGAATATCTGGGTATGCAGGATAAGATTGGCAGTCTTAAAAAAGGCATGATCGCCAATTTCATCATCACAAATAAAAATGTTTTTGATGAGGGAAGTATTATTTATGAAAATTGGATAAATGGGATTCAGTTTATTTATTCGGATATAAATCTTCCAGATGTTTCGGGCAAATATGAACTGAGAACGGAAATTGATTCATTTTCTTTAACGCTGAAACAAACAGACGAAAAATATTCAGGAACGATAATTCTGAAAGACACAACAAAAACGCCAGTCAGTATTGCTTTCAAAAATAATCTGATCACGCTTTACTATTCGGATTCAACCAGCAGTGTAAGACTCAGTGGATCTTATGACGAATCAGGAAAAGTTTTTTCCGGAAAGGGTCAACAGGCTAACGGAGACTGGTTCAGTTGGACAATGAAAAAAATTGAAGATGTAAAAAAAGATGAAAAGAAAAGTACGGATAAAAAGGCGCCGGTAGTTGGAGATGTGATCTATCCGTTCTGTGCTTATGGAAGAAAAGAAGATGATCAGAATCTGCGCGAGAAATTTAAAAACAGGTTGGGCGCAATACTGATCAAGGATGCTACGGTATGGACCAATGAAGCCGACGGAGTGTTGAAGGAATACGACGTTTATGTTGTTGATGGAAGAATTGTACGCATACATGATAATATTGATGCGCCTAAACTTGCATACGCAAAGGTCATCAATGCAAAAGGGATGCATCTAACTGCGGGAATTATTGATGAGCACTCACACATCGCACTTAGCGAAGGAGTGAATGAAGGAACACAAGCTTCAACCGCAGAAGTAAGAATGGGTGATGTAGTGAACTCAGAAGACATTAATATTTACCGCCAGCTTGCAGGAGGCGTTACAGCAAGTCAATTGCTGCACGGATCTGCGAATCCTATTGGAGGACAAAGCGCGATGATAAAATTGAGATGGGGATTAAATCCGGAGCAGATGAAAATTGAAAAGGCGGATGGATTTATCAAATTCGCATTGGGAGAAAATGTGAAGCAAAGTAACTGGGGTGATTTTAATAACGTTCGTTTCCCGCAAACGCGAATGGGAGTGGAGCAGGTTTATTATGATCATTTCACCCGTGCAAAAGAGTACGATTCAAAATGGAAAACGTATAACAAATTAAGCGATAAGGATAAAAAACTTGCCGTTGCGCCCCGCAGAGATCTTGAAATGGAAAGCCTGCTGGAGATTCTCGACAAAAAAAGATTTATAACCTGTCACTCTTATGTACAAAGCGAAATAAATATGCTGATGCATGTTGGTGACAGCATGGGATTCAGGGTAAATACCTTTACGCATATTCTGGAAGGTTATAAAGTTGCGGACAAAATGAAAGAGCATGGCGCCAGTGCAAGCACTTTTGCAGACTGGTGGGCTTACAAAATGGAAGTGATGGATGCAATACCTCACAACGCGGCTATACTAAACAAAATGGGAATTGCAACAGCGGTAAATTCTGATGACGCGGAAATGGGAAGAAGATTGAACCAGGAAGCTGCAAAGGCAATCAAATACGGCGGCTTGTCAGAAGAAGAAGCATTGAAACTGTGCACACTGAATCCTGCAAAAATGCTTCATCTCGATAATAAAATGGGAAGCATTAAAGTTGGTAAAGATGGAGATTTGGTTTTGTGGACAGATAATCCACTAAGCGTTTATGCTAAAGTTGACAAGACAATTATTGATGGAATAATTTATTATGACGCGAAAGAAGATTCTATAATGCGGGTTGAGATCAGAAAAGAACGCGCGCGACTTATTAATAAAATGATCCTGGCGAAAAAGAGCGGTGAGCCAACGCAAAAGCCGCGAAGCAAGCGCCAGGTCGAATATCATTGCGAAACATTGGGTATCCTTGAAGAAACAGAATAAAAACTAACAATGAAAAAATTCATTTTTTACATAATTCTATCTTCTGTCATTTTCGCTGACGCACAGACGCCCGCGCCAGGACCTAAGCAGACAAAATCCGTTTTGCTGATTAACGGTTACCTGCATGTGGGTAACGGAAATGTAATTGAGATTGCACACGTTGGGTTCAGAAATGGAATAATTGAACTGGTTGCAGACGCGCGTTTGACAAAGATCGATCCGTCAAAATATGATACGGTCATAAATGTTGAAGGGAAACATATTTATCCTGCCATTATCGCTCCGAATTCCACTCTTGGATTATCTGAAGTGGAGTCTGTAAGGGCCACATTGGATTTTCACGAAGTTGGCGCAATGAATCCGCACATCCGCGCGCTGATAGCTTTTAATACGGACTCTAAAGTCAATTCAACTGTAAGAACCAACGGAGTTTTATACTGCCAGGTAACGCCGCGCGGTGGAACAATTAGTGGCAGCTCTTCAGTTGTCTCCTTGGATGCATGGAACTGGGAAGACGCCGTTATTAAAACAGATGAAGGAATTCATTTGAATTTTCCCAAGACACAGACTACCCGTCGCGGACCTGCAAAAGCGGCGCCGGAACAAAATCAATTTGAAAAAGAACTTAATCTGATCAGGAAATTTTTTGCTGATGCAAAAGCATATCATGGCAACGCAGTTAAGGAAGAAAAAAATATTCGTTTCGAAGCGATGAAAGGAATTCTGGACGGGACTTCCAATCTTTATATTCATACTTCGTATGTGAAAGATATTCTTGCTGCAATAAATTTTTGTAAGGAATTTGGACTGAAGAAAGTTGTTCTTGTGGGCGCGAAAGATTCATGGAAAGTAACAAAAGAATTAAAAGAGAACGATATCGCTGTAATGCTTGATCGTGTTCACGATCTTCCAAATCTGCAGGAGCAGGATGTGGATATGCCTTACAAAACAGCTTATCTGTTGCAAAAAGACTCGGTCACATTTTGTTTGCAGAACGCCGGAGATATGGAAGCGATGAACGCGAGAAATATTCCCTTTCTCGCAGGGACTTGTGCCGCTTATGGCTTAACGAAAGAACAGGCGTTGATGAGCATTACCTATTCACCTGCGAAAATAATGGGCGTTGAAAAACAGGTCGGATCTGTTGAAGAAGGAAAGCAGGCAAGCATTTTCGTTTCAAGCGGAGATGCGCTGGATATGAAAACGAACAATGTAATTATGGCATGGGTGGAAGGCCGGCAGATTACATTGTATAACACTCAGATGCAGCAGGCCGAGAAGTATATGAAGAAGTACGGGATTAAATAAAATCCTTATTGATTGTCTTTCATCACCAATTGAACCGTATACCTGCTTTTTTGCTCCAGCAGAATCTGTTTTCCGATCGTAACCCTGTCAATTGTTGCCTGATCGTAATATCTTATTGTACAAAGTTCCACTCCTTCATTATAAAGCACCTTGTAATCTTGTTGCAGTTCTTTCAGCAGGTCAGGAATCTTTCTTTCATCCATATCCACACAGACCGAAAAATTAATTGCTGATAATTGCATCATATGAATGTGCATTCCTTGTTTGTAAAATGTATTGAAGATTCCACTCAGATTATCTTCCGCGATAAATGAAAAATCCTTTGCCTGAAGTGAGATCAGTAGCTGGTTCACTTTAAAAATAAACGATGGAATAGGAAGTTTTTTCTTAGTGTCTTTTATAACTGTACCATCTTCATCCGGCTTAATAAAAGATCGTACATACAATGGAATAGATTTGTTCTGCAGCGGTTTGATCGTTTTTGGATGAATAACCGTCGCGCCATAATAGGTTAGTTCTATCGCGTCCTGGTATGTGAGCTCACTGATTTTGATTGTATTGTCAAACCATTTCGGATCGGCATTCAGAACTCCGGGAACATCTTTCCAGATCGTTACATTATCCGCGTTGGTGCAATAGGCCATTATTGCTGCCGTGTAGTCTGAGCCTTCCCTGCCTAAAGTAGTCGTGAAGTTTTCAGATGTTCCTCCAATAAATCCCTGAGTAACTACAATCCCGGGCAGTGACTCCTTAAAATATGGCTGCAACTCGTCCTTCACACGTTTTTCAGTGAGTTCAAAATCTACCTTGCCATTTCTGTAAGTGTTGTCAGTCTGTATCAGTCCGCGCGCGTCCATCCATTTATTATCAACGTTTACGGAATTCAGGTAAGCGGAAATTATTTTTGTGGAAATGATTTCGCCCATGCACACGATCTGATCGTATTCGTGATTGTAAGGATGGGCCGGTTCATCTTCTATTGCCCAGTGCAGTTCAACAAAAGCATTTTCAATTTCTGTAAACGCGGGATGTTTTCTGTCTGCAAAAAGTTCATCCATTATTTTATAATGGAACTCTTTTATTTCGTTCAAAACGTTTTCAGGATTTTCTTTCTTATAGAAGTAAGCATCAGTCAGACGCTCAAGTGCATTTGTTGTTTTTCCCATTGCGGAAATTACAACGATGAGTTGTTCAGCTGAAAATTTTTTCAGAATGGATGATACATTCTTTACCGCCTGCGCATCTTTCACTGATGCTCCTCCGAATTTGAATACTTTCATTTTATTCTTTTCTAATCAGCTTACAGATCTTTCAATTGTTCATCGGTAAGTTTACAGTTGATCCACCCGGAATCGAAAGTGGCTTTATACTTTTTGTAAAAATTAATCGCTGTTTCGTTCCATTCCAGTACCTGCCATTCCAGTCGCTTTACATTTTCTTTTTTCGCAACCGCTGCAACAGCGTCGAATAATTTTTTTCCGATTCCTCTTCCCCTCATTGTTTCGGTAACAATTATATCTTCTAAAAAAATGCATTTTCCTTTCCACGTTGAATATTTGTAATAGTAAAGCGCAATTCCATGTATGATCTCATTTTCCTCCGCCACAAAAAAATCAAAGATCTTGTTAGCGCCAAAGCCCCAGTCTTTCATTTGCTGTTCGGATACTACAACTTCTTCCGGGCACCGTTCATAAATTGCAAGCTCCTGTACCAGCTGAAGCGCGCGAGCAATGTCTTTTTCTTCTCCTTTTCTAATTACAACTTTCATTCTTTATCCTTTGTGTTCTTTTTATAATATTCCCGAATAACAACTTTCTGAAGTTCCCTTTTCAATATTAATTCAGCCAGCAACAGGGAAAATGGTTTTTCACTTTTATCAACGTGTAAACTTTTTATTTTCGATTCAGAAAGATCTATGCGGTATAAAAGATTGTTTAATGCTCCGGCCTGGTACTGCAATATGCCTTCCAGTTTTTCCTGAAGTAAGTTGCATATTGATTCGAACGTAGCGGCTCCGCCATGCAGCTTTAATTCGATTCCTGCTGATAGAAAATCTTTTTCTGCCTGGTCAAGTGTTTTTTCCAGTATGAATCTGTTGGTAAGATAAAGTTCAGGTGAAAAATTTTCTTCCATTAATATTTGGATGGATGAAGCAGCAGGCGCTCAACCGGTTTGTTGTTCACAATGTGTGATTCAAAGATCTCTTCCACGTCATTTAAGTTTACTCCAACATAGAAAGTTCCTTCAGGGTAAATGACAAGCGTGGGACCATAAATGCAGATATCCAGGCAGCCTGCTTTTTGCGCCCTTACTTTAATGGGAAGTTTCCTGTCCTTGATGAGCTTTTTAAAAGCCGCTACAAGCTCGTGTCCATGTTTTTCACCGCAGCTTCTTTTTTCGCCGGGAGCTCTTTCATTTGTGCAAATGAAAATATGCTTATCAAATTTTAACTGGCCCATAAATTATACGGACAAAGTTAACAGGAATTACTAATTTTAAAATACCCAAGAAAGTGAACAGAAAAATCCTGATAAGCGGCGGCACCGGACTCATTGGTCACGCGTTGACTCAGCTCCTCCTGAATCGCGGGTATGAAGTTGTACATTTAAGCAGGAAAGCAAATGACAAAGGGCCGGTAAAGGCATTTCAATGGATACCTCACGAAAATCGTGTGGATGAAAGAGCTTTTGATGGTGTAACTGACGTTGTGCATCTTGCCGGCGCCGGCATTGCTGATGAGCGCTGGACGAAAGCAAGAAAAGAAGAATTGATCTATAGTCGTATAAAAACCGCGGAGTTTTTATTTTCTACAATTGAAAAGTGCAAAGTTAAGTTGCGTTCGTTTACAGGCGCCGGCGCGATTGGTTATTATGGCGCAGTAACATCTGAAAAAATTTTTAAAGAGACAGATGAACATGCTGAAGATTTTCTTGGCACGGTGTGTCACGTCTGGGAGTCTTCTTATCAACCTATCATAGATATGGGAATACGTACCACCGTTTTACGTACTGCGCCGGTGTTATCAAAAGACGGGGGTGCGTTGCCACAATTAGTTGAACCTATCAGGCGTGGATTTGGCGCCGCTCTGGGTAGCGGTAAGCAATATTTTCCATGGATACATATTGATGATATCGCGGGAATATATTTGAAAGCGATTGAGGATGAAAACATGGATGGACCATATAATGCTGCGGCTCCCGAGCATACCACTAATAAAGAAATTATGCAGTCGATTGCGAAATGCCTCGGAAAAAAACTTTTGCCTATAAATGTTCCTGCCTTTGCAATAAAACTTGTCTTAGGTGAATCAGCTGTAATGGTACTTGAAGGAAGCAGGGTGGATACAGATAAAATATTAAACGCGGGTTATGAGTTTAAGTATACTTCCCACGATAACGCGCTCGATCAAATCCTGAAAAGTTAGTCAGCCTTCTTTCTTACAAATGTTTTTAGACGTCAGAAGCATGCATGAAGGCGATGTTTCGGGTATGACTTTGAACTGATCACAAAATTACTCTGTAACTTTTTTTTGTTTTCACATTATAAAAGTTAAATCCACAGAAAAATGAAAAGAATTGCACTCGTTTCCGCGCTTATGATTTTGTTGTGCACTGCTTTCAGATTTGGGCAGGACAAAATAATAACGATAGAGGATGCTGTAAAACTGGGACTCATCAAATTTAAACTAACGGGAAAAGGCGGTTACAGCGGAGAATGTCTTACGCTTGAACTGCAGAACCTGAAGAGTAAAGATATAACTGTAAAAATAGAAGCGGGAAGGAGATTTAATAGCAATAATGAGAACGAACAGGATTTACTGGTGGTTCGCGAACAAGCCATTGTTGTCAAGGGTGGAAGCCGCAGGAAAATAAATGTGAATGGTTTTTGCTGTCAGCTGCACAATAGCGCGCCGGACGTAGGTTCAGGTTTTGCTGTTGGTTTGCTGGCAGAAGACAGGCTTGTGAAGCTGGCTAAATATATTAGTGAAAAAAAATTACCTCAGAATATTATTCAGGAAGCAATCTGGTGCGTAAGCGATGATCAGAGTCCGAGCAATATTTCAGTTGAAGAAGATGTTGAAGATTCAGAATTAAAAAAGCAAACAGACGATCTAAGAAAGTTTGTATGTGAGCTGAAAGGTATAAAGGATACCTGGTATTCAACACCGCAGAAAAGAGTTCAGACTCCGCAAAGGGAGATCCAGTCAAATCCTGTAGAAATTTATGGCGCAATCAAGTATGAAGTGAAATCAAGT
>CBIHPU010000014.1:0-18900 GCA_966211935.1 uncultured bacterium
ACTGAACATCATCTTGTAATTTTCTAAGCCGCATTCCAACAAAAAGGTAAATTGTAACGCGTGGAAAATTTTATTGCCCCGTAAACAGTAATAACCACTAAAATAAACGCGGCCCAATAACTTTTTCCAGCCTTTCCATTTCACCTTTATGTGAGATGCCGGCTTCGAAAATTCCAAGATCATGTTCCTTATCCAGCTGCCATACCGATAGCGGAACTCCTACCTGTGAATTGTAGCTCTTGGGACTGCGGCAAATACTGTATTCACTTTGAAGTAACGGGAACAGAATTTTTTTTACAATGGTTTGTCCTGTGCTTCTTGTATTTCAATTTATTTGTTTTTAAAATCGTGCACGCCGGTATGACGCCAGTGATTGCAAAGCGGAAACAGTATTGTCACAAACAATAAAACCCGCTCCGGGAAACAAATGAACCGATTGATTTTCCGATACAAGAAAACAGCGCACTCCTTTATTGTAAAGCTCGGAGACGTAAGCGTGGCCATTGTTACGTGAAGATTTGATAGCGACAAATAGTGTTTCTGCAGGAACTCCGATGCTTCTGCTATCAATGCTGATGGTAGAAAATATATTATTTGCTTCACCTGCCGCGGCAGCAGAAATTTTCCTTGCAATAGTATTCAGGTTGAATTTCATGCTGCGGATTTTCGCTGATGTTTAGCGCGACATTGTTTTTGTCGCATTGTTATAACAGTTCCTGCACAATGGTTCGTAAGATTCCATTTCTCCAACAACAACAAGATCCTTGTCCTGCGTCTTGCGGTGGGAAACGTGAGCGAGATTGCCGCAATCAACGCAAATAGCGTGCACCTTGGTCACATATTCCGCGCAGGCCATTAATTGCGGCATTGGTCCAAAAGGTTTTCCCTGGAAATCCATATCGAGCCCCGCAATAATTATCCTGATTCCGCTATCAGCAAGGTTGTTGCATACTTCGGTGAGACCACTATCAAAAAACTGCGCCTCATCAATACCCACCACTTCGTATCCAATTGCGAGAGGAAGAATTTCGGCGGATGTTTTTACCGGAGTGCTTACGGTTGCGTTGGCGTCATGAGATACTACTTTTTCTTTATGGTAGCGGTTGTCGATATCCGGCTTAAATATTTTGACTTTCTGATTGGCAATTTTTGCCCGCTTCAGTCTCCGGATCAGCTCTTCTGTTTTTCCCGAAAACATGCTGCCGCAGATAACTTCTATCCATCCTCTATGGGGTGTTCCAGGTTTATGATTTTCTAAAAACATTTTTGCTTAAGCGATAAAATAGAGATCTAAAACTTTTCTAAAAATACGATTAGTTTAAAAAATAGGAGTACATTTAAAGATATAAATTGTTCACTTTTAATGCAAAAAAGCATCATAAAAAAGCAGGCTAAAGATAAGCTTGAGCAATTGAAGGAAAAGTTGCGGGAGATTAATCTTGATACTCAACACAACCGGGATGATATTGCTTTGCTGCAACAACACCTGCAGGAAGCTCTTCGCGTGATTAACGTCTACGAATATTTTCTCACACAAAATGAGATTGCCCCTGATCTGAATGTGCATTTAAAGATTATGGAAGAATCGGATAAGAAGGCTTTAAAGGAAGAGCGTATAGAAATACCTGCGGAGGAAAAAAAACAGGAAAAAACAAAGAAAGAAATTGTTGAGCCGGTAACAAAAGTTGAAACTCCTGAACCGCCAAAGGAGACTCGTATCGAAATTTCCAAATCCAAAAGCGCTGAGAAAAAAGTTGAAATATCCATCAACGATAAATTCAGGATGATCAATGAACTTTTCAATCACTCACAGCAGGAATACAATATTGTTGTTCAGCAATTGAATGAAGTGAAAAGCTTGGATGAAGCGAAAATTTATATTGACGGACTCATCAGTGTTTATAACTGGGATGAGGAGAAAGAAATAGTCCACATTTTAAAACGTATCGCGCAAAAGCGTTTTTTATGAAGCCTTTTATTTTGCGCATAATCTGTATTTTTTCATTTTCTTCACTTGTATCTTTTTCACAGGACACAACCCTGGCGCGCGCGGATATTAATTTCCTGACTTCAGCAACCTGCTGGGGACGCGGGTATACCAATAAAGGAATTGACAATGCCGCCAGTTATCTCGTTAAGCGATTGAAAGCTATAGGCGTTAAGCCTCTCGCCAAAAAGAAATATTCTCAATATTATAAAATGGACGTCAATACTTTCCCGGGTAAAATGGAAGTAATTGCTGATGGAAAAAAATTAATTCCGGGAGTTCATTATATTGTTGGCGCAGAGAGTAAAGGTATTTCAGGGGGTTTCAGCACAATGAAAAAAGACAGCGTGACCTGGATGACATTCGACGCGCGCAACCAGGCCCCTCTGTTGTTAACGACCAGCAAAAAATTAACCTGGAGTGTATCACAGCAACAGGCCAACTACACTGTTATTGAATTATTAAAAGATTCATTTCCAAAAGAGATAAAGAATATTGATGTGCAGGTGGAGGCAAAAATGGTGAAGGGATATAAGATGCAGAATATTTGTGGTATTGTCCCGGGTACATCCAGAAAAGATTCATTTATAGTTTTTACGGCCCATTACGATCATCTTGGCGGGATGGGACAGGCAACCTGTTTTCCGGGAGCGAATGATAACGCAAGCGGTGTTAGCATGCTGTTACAGTTGGCGGAACATTACCTGAAAAATCCGGCGAAATATTCTGTAGTCTTTTTGTTTTTTTCGGGGGAAGAAGCTGGATTGGTTGGAAGTAAATATTTTTCAGAAAATCCCCTGGTACCGCTTTCAAAGATTCGTTTCCTTGTTAATCTTGATTTGCTGGGAACGGGAGATGAAGGCGTGACAATAGTGAACGCTACTGAGTTTAAAAGAGAGTTCGACTTACTGAAAAAGATTAACGAGGAGAAAAAATTACTACCACTGATAAAGCCGCGCGGTAAAGCGAAAAACAGCGATCACTACTGGTTCACTGAAAAAGGTGTTCCATCTTTTTTCATGTATACTATGGGCGGGATAAAAGCATATCATGATATTTTCGATATTTCCGAAACTCTTCCGCTTACAAAATACAAAGAGGTTTTTACCTTGCTGACCACGTTTGCCGGCAGCCTTTAGTTTCCCGTAAAATATGTGTGCATAATTTTTTCGAAAAAGGGTTTCCACCCACGACTTAATCGATTGTTGTAACCATTACGTGTTTACACTTATGCGTACATAATAATTGTAATTGAATTGTTACGTATTTAACCATATTCTTAAACCAAGTCAAACTTTATAACGAAAAATCAATTGAATTTTTTGCGATATTCATACCCATTGGTTAAAAAAGTCGAAAAATCCCCCTATCTTTGTTAATAAGGTCCGTAAAATGTTAATAAAGTAGGGCAAAAGTATAACGTGTGCTTATGAAAAAAATCTTATTCTACCTCTCTTTAATCCTTTCATCCTCGCTTATCGGGCAGGATATTGGTGTAACGCAAATCACATCTCCTGTTACAGGATGCGCTTTGAGCTCAACTGAAAGCGTAGTTGTGAAAATCTTCAACTACGGTACAAATATGAGCGGTGTTCCTTTTGATGTATCGTATACAATTAATGGAGGCCCGGCACAAACGGATGTCAATGTTACGTTTCCGTCTTTTTTGACAAACTCGACCGTTACTTATACGGTTTCTATTCCGGCCAATCTTTCTACGCCCGGAACCTATACACTAACTGCTACCGCAAGCGTTGCGGGGGATATTAACCCTACCAACGATTTTGTGAGCGGCTATACTGTTACAAGTTTGGCGAGCACGGTAGGTGGAACAATCAGCGGTGATACAAACGTCTGTGTGTCCGGTAATAGTGGAGTGCTGACCCTAAATGGGTATACTGGCGATATTCTTAATTGGGAATATTCAGTCGATAACGGAATTAACTGGCTTACTCTGTCAAACACAACCAATTCGCAGTCCTATTCAAATTTAACATCACCCAGAAAATATCGAGTGAAGGTGCAAAATCCCGGTTGTTCTACAGCATACTCGGACACTGCGTCAATGACAATTGATCCCGCAACAGTTGGCGGATCCGTTTCAGGAACTTCAACCAAGTGTATAAGCGGCAATAGCGGAACTATGACACTTACGGGAAAAGTTGGTAACGTTCTTAGCTGGCAGTTTTCAACTAACGGCGGGAGTACCTGGACTTCTATTGCTAATACGACCACGTCGCAATCTTATTTAAACCTTGTACAAACAACCATGTACCGTGCTGTTGTAAAAAGCGGTGCTTGTGCAACAGTATTATCAGGTTCAGCCACCATCACAATCAGTCCTTTGTCAGTTGGAGGCACTGTTTCTTCCAATGATACAGTTTGTTCAGGAAGCAATAGCGGGACACTCACATTAGCTGGCAGCACCGGTTCACGTATCTGGCAAATATCCACCAACAACGGCGCAACATTTTCTAACGTAGCGCCTTTGAACACTTCACCTTCTCTTACGTTTACTAACATTAATGATACTGTTCGTTATCGCGTGCGCGTTACAAGCGGCGCATGTCCTACGATGTTTTCGGACACTGTGGAAATAGTAGTTACGCCACCAACAATTCCCGGCACAGTAAGTTCCAGTTCAACTGTATGTAGTGGAAGCAACGCTGATACGCTTGCGCTGAGTGGACAATCCGGAAATATTATCGGTTGGGAATCATCAACTGACGGAGGAACGACCTGGACGAATATTGTCAATACAAATGATTCTCTGATATATTCAAACATTTCTACAAATACGGTATACCGCGCACTGGTTCAACAGACAGGTTGCAACATTTTGCCTTCTGTTGCAGCAACAATTACGGTGAATAATCCTTCTGTGGGCGGTACAGTTTCAACTAACACAACCGTATGTGCAAGCGGAAACAGCGGAAACCTAACCTTAAGCGGTCAGACAGGAAGCATACAGCATTGGCTATCGTCGGATAATTCAGGAAGTGCCTGGGATACCATTGTCAACACGACTACCAACCAAAGTTTTTCCAATTTAACTGATACAACTATTTACGTTGCAATAGTAAAGAACGGAGTTTGCCCATCGGATACTTCAGATACTGTTACAGTTTTTGTTGATGCAGTAACAATGGGAGGAACGGTGTCTGCAAGTTCGTCTGTTTGTTATGGAAATAACTCTGATACGTTGAATATTGTTGGTAACAACGGCGCCGTACAGTCCTGGGAATTTTCAATTGATAACGGAGTCACCTGGGTTTCTTTGTCAAACACAACTACTGCTCAGCCTTTCAGCAATATTACTGATAACACAATTTTCCGTGCAATTGTGCAGAACGGAACATGCGCTCCAGCATATACTGGCCAGGCAACAATAACAGTAAGCCCGGTGGCTGTTGGCGGTACACTTTACGGAGGAACGACAGTTTGTTCAAACTCAAACTCCGGCACACTTACGCTGATTGGTTATAACAGCAACGTCGTACAGTGGCAGGCTTCTTTAGACAGCGGAACCACATGGTTGCCAATTGTAAACACTACTGCCTTTGAAAACTTTAATAATCTTTCTCAAACAACCTGGTACCAGGCTATTGTTTCTTCCGGAGTTTGTCCGAATGATACATCTTCTGTAGCTGTTGTTTCCGTAGATACAATGTCTGTGGGCGGAGCAGTGACCGCCTCTGATACCGTTTGTTCAGGAATGAACGGCGACACGCTTGTGTTGACAGGAAATATCGGAGTTGTTACAGGATGGCAAATGTCTTCCGACGGGGGCTCAACCTGGATCGCATTAGCGAACCAGGGGAACAGTCAAACTTACGCTAATCTCAATGCTACAACTATGTTCCGCACCGAAGTAAAAAATGGTGTTTGTGCAGCGGCGACTTCAGCTCCCGCAACAATTTCAGTTGACGCAGTTGCTGTTGGCGGAACAATTTCTGGCGGAACTACTGTTTGTGTAAGTGGCAATTCAGGCGTGTTGTCTTTAGCTGGTTATAGCACAAATGTTATTCGCTGGGAGTCGTCGAACGATGGTGGTGCAAGCTGGACTCCAATTGCAAATACAACCAACACAGAATCTTTCAATAACTTAACTGACACCACCTGGTATCATGCGATCGTGGGATCCGGTGTATGTCCGAATGATACTTCTTCTTCTGTAACAGTTTATGTGGATACACTTTCTGTTGGGGGAGTTGTAAGCGCTGATGATACAATTTGTGCGGGACAAAACGGAACCCTGACACTCTCGGGACAAATTGGATCTGTTACCAACTGGCAAATGTCCACTGATGGAGGTTTAACCTGGACACCATTACTAAACACAAACGCGACTCAAAACTATTCTAATCTTAATACAACAACTGTTTTTCGTGCGGAAGTTAAGAACGGTGTTTGCGCCTCGGCCACTTCCGATTCAGCAACAATTACAGTAGATCCGGTTGCTGTTGGGGGAACTATCACCGGTGGGGCAACAGTATGTTCAAGCGGAAATTCAGGAGCGCTTACGTTGTCTGGTTACAATACGAATGTTATTCAGTGGGAATCTTCTACGGACGGAGGCACGAGTTGGTCAGCCATCACAAACACAACATCATCTGAAACTTACAATAACTTAACTGATACTACCTGGTACCGCGCAATTGTTGGATCAGGTGTTTGTCCAAATGATACATCTTCTGTTGCGACTATTTATGTTGATACTGTTTCTGTTGGCGGTGCCGTTAGCGCTGATGACACAGTTTGTGTTGGTCAGAATGGAGTATTAACGCTTTCAGGGAATATCGGTACAATTACCAGCTGGCAGATGTCAACTGACGGTGGATCCACCTGGACACCGCTTTTGAATAACAGCGCAACACAGGGATATTCAAATCTTTCTAACACCACCTTATTCCGGGCAGAAGTGAAAAATGGTGTTTGTCCTGCAGCCACTTCAGTACCGGCTACAATAACTGTTGATCAGCTTTCTGTTGCCGGAACAATTTCGTCCGCCGCAACAGTTTGCGAAGCGTCCAATAACGGAACCCTCTCTCTGAGCGGAACAAATGGTTCTATACTTGACTGGCAAATGTCCAATGATGGCGGACAGACCTGGACCTCTCTTACCAACACAACAACTCTGCAAACTTACACTAACCTAACTGATACAACCTGGTACCGCTCTATTGCTAAAAATGGTGTTTGTTCGGCCGACACGGGTGCTCCGGTAATTATAACTGTTATGCCAAAGCCGAATGCGCAGTTTACCGCAACCGATACCTGTTTCGGAATTGCGACTGTATTCAGCAATTCTACCACAATTCAGTCAGGCTATGTACAGCTTTATACCTGGGATTTCGGTGATAATAATGGAGCAACAAATGGTAACCCTGCTCATATGTATTCAGACACAGGATCATATAACGTAACACTGGTTGCGCTTTCAAATGCTGGTTGTTTGGATACTGTGATTGTGCCGGTTTCTGTTTTTGGTTTGCCTTCAACAGTATTCAGCACATCAGGATCACTAGAGTTCTGTAACGGAGACAGTATCACTATCAGCGTTCCATCAATTCCAACGAACACCTATATATGGAATACCGGCGCTGTTGTGTCAAGTATTACTGTAGACACAACCGGAACCTGGACGTTGGTTGTTACTGACACGGTAACCGGTTGTACCAATTCTGATTCAATTACAACTGTGGTTAGTCCTTTGCCAACTGTAAACGCCGGAGTTGATGATACAATCAGTCTTGGAAATTCAATTACTTTATCAGGAAGCGGAAGTGGAACATTCAACTGGTCGCCTTCTGCAACTTTAGACATAGCCACGTCTCAGAATCCGGTAGCGACCCCAACAACTACTACAACATATACGTTGGCTGTAACCAACATAAATGGTTGCAGTGCTACAGATTCTGTTAGAATTGTTGTTGAGCAAGGATACGAATTTGTAATTCACACTGTGATAACACCAAACGGAGATGGATTTAACGATGTCTGGAACATCAGAAATATTGAGTTTTATCCGAACAATGAAGTCATAATTTTTAACCGCTATGGGCAAAAAGTGTTCGGCATGACAGGTTATGACAATTCCTGGGACGGAACATTCGGCGGTTCGCCGGTTCCCGATGGAACTTATTATTATGTGTTGAAGTTCTCTGATTCAGATAAGAATTTCACCGGTGCAATAACAGTTTTAAGGGGATCGAAATAATTTAATTGAAAAGAGAAATTATGAAAAGAATCAATATAATATTTGCAGGTATGGCATTATTTGCACTTAGTGCGAGCGCCCAGCAGCTGCCTCTTTATTCTCAGTATACAGCAATACCATATTTATATAATCCGGCTTTTGCAGGCCAAACAGAAAACGTAAACATTGGGTTGCTGCATCGCGCACAATGGAAAGGAATTCCTGGTGCGCCAACTACAAGTGTGCTAACGGCTGACGGTCCAATTGCCGTGAAAAATATTGGATTGGGCGGAACTCTTTTTCAGGATGTAACTGATATCACCCAGCGAATCGGCTTCTATACTTCGTATTCGTATAACCTTAAAATTAACGAAGATCAGAAAGTTCTGTTTGGTCTTTCTCTTGGATTTGCCCAGCAGCGTATTGATTTCAGTAAATCCTTGATTAAGGATGATAATGATCCAATGTTGATGTACAGACAGAATATTCGTAAATCATATTTTGATGCAACTCTAGGAGTGGCTTATGTTTGGAAGACCCTGGAAGTAGGCCTGGCCGTTCCGCAACTTATCGGCAACAAGCTCGAATATGTTAATCCTAATTCATCTTCTTATTATTATATGAACCAGCATTTTGTTTTTTCTGCTAAGTATGCTTTTGATGTAAATAAGGAACAGGAAATGCAGGTGTATCCATTGGTATTGTTGAGGTATGCGCAAGGCGCTCCCTTCCAATATGATATTAACGCTGTGTTTGATTGGAACAAATACGGTTGGGCAGCAATTACCTATAAGAGCAATTATGCTGTTGGGGTAAATCTGGGTTTCCGCATTAATAACACGCTTCGCGCTGGCTATGCTTACGACTTTACAATAAATACTGTGAAGAATTACGCCGGTGGCGCTCACGAATTTTTCCTTGGATATACTTTTGGAAAGAGGGACGGCTCATCAAATGATACTCCGGTTTCAAGTAGTGGTAATATTAGCAAGGACAGTCTTAATGGAGTGATAGATGATCTTTATGTTCGCGATACAAAGCAGAAAGATCAGATAGAGAAACTTACACTTGAGTTGGAAAAGGTAAAACGAAATCAGGATTCTGCGTTGGCTGTTAAGCCAGAGCTGATTCCGGAAATCAAAGGCGTTCAAAAAGTAAATATTGCGGATTTCGAGGTGCAAGACGGTAGCGAGATGAAAAAAGGTTACTATGTTGTTATCGGAGCATATAAGAGTAAGGCAAATGCTCTGAATGCAAAGAAGGCTGTTTCCGGAACTTATCCTTCCTCTGAAGTGATCTTTAATAAATCCCGCGGGTTTTATTATGTTTATGTTATCCTAATTGATCTTCCGGATATTGCGAACGAATCTCTAAACGCGGTTCAAAAGCAATTCGCTGATGCGTGGATCTTTGATATGCATTAATTTGATTTTAGAATTTGTTGTAGAGGGGATTTTAAAGTCCCCTCTTTTTTTTCTGTAAATTTGCGCGCTTTATTAATGAATGAGTCTTATGACATAATAGTTGTTGGTGCAGGTCACGCTGGTTGTGAAGCTGCGGCTGCTGCCGCTAATATGGGTTCGCGTGTTTTGCTTGTAACTATGAATATGCAAACTATCGCCCAGATGAGTTGCAATCCCGCAATGGGCGGCATAGCCAAAGGCCAGATAGTTCGTGAAATTGATGCACTCGGCGGTTATAGCGGAATTGTTTCTGACAAGTCGGCTATTCAGTTTAGAATGCTCAACAGAAGTAAAGGCCCGGCAATGTGGAGTCCGCGTTCGCAGAACGACAGGATGCTTTTTGCCACAACCTGGAGGGAAATGCTTGAAAAGACGCAAAACGTTGATTTCTGGCAAGATACGGTTAACTCGTTGATTATCAACGATAAACGGGTTTGTGGCGTTGTTACAGGTCTAGGGGTGCACTTTGATGCAAAAGCCGTTATTCTTACTAACGGAACTTTTTTAAATGGTTTGATTCATATTGGGGAAAAGAATTTTTCTGGTGGAAGAAGTGGAGAGAAGGCAGCCCACGGAATTACTGAACAGCTAATTGGGGCTGGATTTGAAAGTGGAAGAATGAAGACCGGAACTCCGCCGCGTCTCGATGGTCGTTCCCTTGATTATTCTAAAATGGAACTGCAGGCAGGAGATGATCATCCTGGTAAATTCTCTTTTACAGATACTCCTCCGCTGGTAAAGCAAATGCCTTGTCATATCGCTTACACTAACGCTAAGGTTCATGAGATATTAAAGACAGGATTTGAAAAGTCACCAATGTTCGCGGGACGGATCCAGGGACTGGGACCACGTTATTGTCCAAGTATTGAAGATAAAATTAATCGCTTTTCTGAGCGCGAACGTCACCAGCTTTTTGTAGAGCCTGAAGGGTGGAATACCGTAGAGATATATTTGAACGGTTTCAGTACTAGTTTGCCAGAGGATGTTCAGTATAAAGCTTTACGTTCGATTCCTGGTTTTGAAAATGCGAAGATGTTTCGTCCGGGTTATGCCATCGAATACGATTACTTTCCCCCTACTCAGTTAAACCTGACGCTGGAGACAAAATTAGTTCAGAATTTATATTTTGCCGGGCAGATAAATGGAACAACCGGATACGAGGAAGCTGCTTGCCAGGGAATAATGGCCGGAATTAACGCGCACCTTAAGATCAACGAGAAGCCTGAATTTATTCTTAATCGATCCGATGCATATATTGGCGTTTTGATTGACGACCTGGTTACAAAAGGAACTGAAGAACCATATAGAATGTTCACCAGTCGTGCCGAATACAGACTATTGTTGCGACAGGATAACGCAGATATTCGGCTTACTCCACTTTCTCGCGACATCGGCCTAGCCTCGGAATCACGCTTTAACGCTGTTCGAAATAAGATCTCGTCTTATGAAAAAGTTATTTCTTTCTTCAAGAATAATAGTGCTGAACCCTCGCAGATCAATCCTTTTTTGGAAAGTATTGGATCCGCCCCCCTTTCTCAGAAAACCCGTTACGTAAATATTTTATCCAGACCTAATATTTCGATAGCTGATATTGCGAGATATTGTAATGATGTTTCAAACTTTACTTCAGATTTAAAAGACGAGATAGTTGAACAGGCAGAAATATTAATGAAGTACGAAGGGTATATCGAGAGAGAAAAAGAGAACGCCGCTAAGTTCATGAGGTTGGATGATATGGCTATTTGGGATAATTTTGATTATACCCGTGTACACAGCCTTAGCGCTGAAGCTCTGGAAAAACTTAAAAAGCTTCGTCCAGCTAATCTTGGGCAAGCTTCCAGAATCTCTGGAATTAGTCCTAGTGATATTTCAGTTTTAATGGTTTATTTAGGAAAGTAAAATGGGGTTTCACGTGAAACCTTCTACATATGGAAGAAGTTAAAGTTTGTCCAATTTGTAAATCTACCGCGCATACAGTTTTTCTGGAGTGCGAAGATTTTACTGTTAGTCACGAGATTTTTAAAATCCAGCAGTGTGGTAACTGTGGCTTTAGATTTACTTCTCCCCGTCCCTCTCCAGACGAGTTGGGGCGCTACTACAAATCGGAAGAATACGTTTCTCACTCTGACACCAGGAAGGGTTTGATAAACAAACTTTATCATACAGTTAGAAGTCACACGCTCATTAAAAAACTTCAGCTTGTACTCAAATATTCTAAGCGCGGATCTATGTTAGATTTTGGATGCGGGACCGGCGCTTTTTTAGATGTATGCAAAAGGGATGGCTGGAAGGTTTTTGGAATTGAACCCGATCCTGACGCAAGGCAAATTGCTTTATCTAAAAGTGGAATTGAAGCCGTGGAGAGTTCGGAGGTATTTCATTCTCTTTATCCAGAGAGTAAATTTGACGCGATCACGTTGTGGCACGTTCTGGAACACGTTCCGGATCTTGAGTCCTGGTTCACGTTTATAAAGTCACATTTAAAAAGTTCAGGAACGTTATACATCGCGGTACCGAATTGTGATTCTTATGATGCAGAAAAGTTTGGGAAGTACTGGGCAGCCTATGATGTGCCAAGGCATTTGTGGCACTTCACCCCAAAAGATATTGAAACACTTTTTGCTAGTAACGGATTTAAATTGCTTGAAACTTTACCTATGGTATTTGACTCCTTCTATGTTTCAATGCTGAGTAATAAATATAAATCTGGTTCTACTAATCCAGTCGGATCTTTCTTTACAGGTTTCACGTCGAACATTAGAGCTATCAAGTCTGGCAAGAAGTACTCTTCTCAGATATATGTTTTGTCGCGTGCTTAATTAGCTACTACTCCTTTTATTCTTTCTGGCTAGTTTCAAGTTATAGTTCTGTTATGCCAGGCTTAATCTAGCCATTGTTTTTTGCTCCAGAATCTTTCGGAACAATCTTTTCTTTTTATCAGTTTGTTTATCGAAGCCAATCTTTCGTCTGGCTTTCATTGGATCATTTCAATTTACTAAGCAGCGTTTGAGTGAACATTCCTAAAAGTTAAGGAACGGATGGACTCGTTCACAGTCATCATTGTTGGCATCTGCTTTAACAAAATGTTCCCCGTGGAACGTATCTGCATTTCGATATGCAATCAAAAGATGTGTAAATAACCAACTGTAGGTTATTTTCAAATCTTTTTCTGTATTCTGCAAAAAATTATGTTTGGTAAAATGCAGCGTTTTGGAATTTAGATGAATCGAAATACTGTGAAATGAATGAAGCCGTTCCTTAACTTTTTAGGCGGAAGAGTACTTTGATAAAACGAATCCTTGGGACGGTTATGCTTGCTCAGCGAGGCGGACAGGAAATGTAGGAGGTTTTATTTGGAGGGGCCAATACCAAACCTAAAATGAAGGCTGAAGAAATGGTATTGCGAAAGAGAATGGTGGCCAGATGGCGACCAACAAGAAGTTCTTGAAACTAATTCTCTGACGATTATTTAAGCTCTTTTAAAATGGATTGGAGGATATAATTTCCTTCAACCATTCTCTGCTCGGAAACTCTTTTGCCGTTAAGAATTACCTGGGGGTAGTTGTTGTTCTCGACCTTAAAATTATACTCGGTTAGCGGTCGAAGTTTTAACTCAAGCGCGGCCAACCTTAAAACACTTTCCTTGTCAAGCAGGGTGTCCTTTACCAGCTTAAAATTCCAATATGGTTTTTCGATGAGTTTTAAATACGCGAACTTTTTGTTTGGGTAATCGAAAAGAGCAGAAACGAAATATCTTATTCTGTACTCCTCCCCCGTCTTATTCAATACGAATTTTTCTGTTACTGTAACCAGACCCTTTTTGGCGGAGTACTTTAATGCGCTGTCGGTATTTAAATATTCTGGCGACTTATTGGTCAACGCGCAATAACATTGGTAGTAACAAAGGGAATCTTTTTCTTTTAGTTGCGCCAACACCGTCTTACTTACACTGGCTGGAAAATCTATTTTTTTTCTTCCGCTAAAACATAACATAAATAGCGACACCATGATTATTGGCAGAATTCGGGAGAGAAAAACGGAGTAATTGAGCATGAATTATTGTTGGGTGAGAATTAAATATACCGGAAGATGATCGGAATATCCATTAAAATATTTTGTCCCTTTGAATGTTCTGTTCGGATACTTTACGAGTTTTTTGGGCGCTGTATATAAAACCATGTCGTGCTTAAAGATAGCGGCGGAGTTGTGTTTGTAGTGCAGTTTGCTGTTCTTGTAAAATGCCGGTGAGATTATTATCTGGTCGAGTACACTCCACTCATTTTTGTAGTAGTGTGTTCCCTGCCCCGCCACAGCAAGCGACGCGAACGGATTAAACATATGCGCTTGTTGGACGTTTATTTCCTGGGCTCCTAAAATTTCTCTTACAGCTTTTTTATCCGGAGTCTCATTAAAATCTCCCATTACAAGAATTTTAGTATCGACATTGTTTTTTAATAATGAATCAATACATTTCCGTAGTTGCGCTGCGGCGTAAATTCTTCTCGGTTCCGATTCAGCTTCTCCCCCTATCATACTTGGCCAGTGGTTCACAAAAACATGTATCAATTCTTTTGTCTTGCTTTGCAACACGGCATGCAAAATGTTCCTGGTTTTATTTTCCGGTAAATCAGGATTAGTCGCGCTGATTTCCTTATGCGATTTTAAAGTGAATTGATCTTTATCAAAAAGTAACGCTACATCAATACTTCGCACGTCCGGACTGTTCGTTACCAGGTAACCATAATTGCATTTCTTAAGCACGGAAAAAGCAATCAGATCTTTAATGCAGGTTTCATTTTCAACTTCGCACATCCCAACCAGTGTAGGGAAGTCCGGTCCGCCAACGGAATCAATCACTGAAGAAATTCTTTTGATCTTATTAAAATATTTTTTTGTGTTCCACTTCAATTTGCTTCCGGGCAAAAACTCGTTATCCGTTTTATGCGGATCATCAATCGTATCGAAAAAATTTTCTGTGTTATAGAACATAACAGTTAACTCGCTTCGCTGGCTGAAAAGAAAATCACAGGAAAGGAATAAAAAAAGAAAAAGAGAGAATTTCATGTCTGTCGGAATAACAAAAGTAGCAAAACGAAAACGCTTTCTGTAATAAATACTCTTACCAAAATAAAAACGGGTGTTATAACATATAATTACTTAAACAGACAAGCTGACTGGTTTTACGTTTAAAATTTGTGGAAGTAATTTTTCATTTATTTTCTTTCTACCAACGTGAGAAACTTTCCGTTAAAGAACAGTATTGAAGTTACTAATTCTACTATTTTTGCTTACCAATTAATTCTAAATGAAAAAGATTTACCTATTCTTTGTTCTGGTTTTTTCGATAATAAGTTCTGTTGCTTTCGCTGCTGATCCTTCTGTGCAGGCATCAAATCTGAACGTAACCAATCGCACTCATAATTCGCTTACCGTAACCTGGACAGGTGGTAATGGTAACGCTACATTAATCGTTTGCAAACAATTTGCCAGTACTACTTCGTATCCTTTGGATGGATATGGCAATGCTTACGCAACCAACACTGTTTTCGGTTCGGGTTCCAATTTAGGAAATGCCAATTATGCTATTTATGATGGAAATGGAACTTCTGTTACAATTACCGGGTTAAGCAGCAACGTGTCATATACTATATATGCCTATGAATACAACATGACATTTAATTCATTCGTTGGTGATTTTTATTATTACTATAAAACGACATTAGGATCGAATTATGAAACTGCAACTACTCTTTGCACAGAGCCAACTACTGGTCCTACAAACGGTGCAGCCAATCCAGCCTATACTTCTGCTGCTATAACCTGGACAGGCGGCAGCGGTACTTATGACCTTGTTACTGTCGAAAAAAGTTCATTCTCTTATGCCGGACCGGTTGACGGCACAACGTATACCGCAAGTTCCACCTGGGGTAACGGCTCTCTCCTTGGCGGAGATAATTATGTTGTGTATAATTCCTCCGGTACTTCCGTAACTGTTTCCGGTCTTAGCTCGGCTACTTCTTATCGCGCCAGAATATTTAATTTTAATTGTACATCTGGACAACAGAATTATAATACAGGGACGTATCACTTTTTTGATTTTACTACCGACAACTATCCGCCAACAATAAGCGGTGTATTGAGTCAAACAATTTGTCAGGACGCAGGACAGCAGGTTGTTTCCCTTTCCGGAATTTCTGATGGCAGCTCGGGAGAAATACAGGCTGTTAGTTTAACAGCAACCTCAAGCAACACTACACTAATTCCAAGTGCGAATATTTCTATCAGTTATACTTCCCCTAACACTACCGGGACACTTTACTATACAACTGCCTCCGGTCAATCGGGATCTGCTGTTATAACTGTAACTGCAAACGACAATTTCAGTACTACCAATACAACTTCAATTACGTTTACGGTAACGGTAAAGGCGAAACCGTCAACTGCAGCAACTATCTCAGGAAGCTCAACAGTGTGTGCAGGCGGAGGAAACGTTGTGTATACTACCCCTTCAATTTTAAATGCAACCGGATATCAGTGGTCTGTTCCTTCAGGCTGGACAATAGTTAGCGGACAGGGTACTCAAACCGTTACCGTAAATCCTGGTGCAAGTGCTGCTAACGGTACAATTTCTGTTTACGGTACAAATTCAAACGGCTGTGGTAACGGAATTGCAGTGAATAAGTCTGTCGCGGTTAACCAGCAGCCAACTACCGCAAGCGCCGGCCCTGATCAAAACGTAGTTTGTAGTTCAAGTACAATTCTTGCGGGAAATATTCCTGCTTCAGGAAACACCGGAACCTGGACAATGATTCCTGGACCTCCTGCACCTGTTTTTGGCAATGCAAATACTTACAACACTTCTGTTGCGGGTCTTACCAACTCAACTACTTATAATTTTATCTGGACAATTTCAAACGGGGGAGTATGTCCTGCATCGAAAGACACCGTAACCGTGATTACCGATTTTTCAAATCCTGCTTGTACACCTGCTGCTAATTTTTCGTATGCGGGATCAACCAACAGCGGCGTTCCGAATACTGTTTGCGTGAACACTTCTGTGCAGTTTACTGACCTTTCAGTTTCTGCAGACACATGGGATTGGGATTTCGATTATACCGGTGTTTTCGTGTCTGACAACTCAATTCAGAATCCAACCTACACTTACACTGCAACCGGCACTTATACCTGCAGGTTAAAAATTCACAGCAATACAACCGGACTCGATTATTTCCTTAGTCAGACAATTACAGTGATTGGCCCGCCATCCGCTCCGTCAACAATCTCAGGAATTTTTAGTGGAATCTGCGCAGGCGATCCAAACCAGTTCAACTACTCAGTGAATCCGGTTACAAACGCCACAACTTATAACTGGACATATCCAACCGGTTGTGTACTTAGCACCAACTCATCAGACTTCTCACTTGTAAGCGTAACTTTCAATCAGACAGCTGTAGATGGAATGATCCTGGTAAACGCAGCTAACGGTTGCGGAACCAGCGCCAATATTTCTGACACAATCTTTATCAACGAATTTCCAGGCGCTGCGAATTCAATTTCAGAGAGTGGTGGAGCAACTACATTCTGCCAGGGCCAAAACGGGGTGGTATTTATGGTTCCTACAATTCCATACGCTACAACCTATAACTGGACACTTCCTTCCGGCGTAAACGGAACAAGCACTACAAATACCTTAACCGCTGATTTTACAACTGCAGCGCTTTCCGGTGACATTATTGTTTACGGTAGCAATTCATGCGGTGATGGTGATGCCGACACTTTGGCTGTTACAGTTAATCCATTGCCTTCGCCCGCCGGAGTTATTGGTGGCATCACTGCCCTCGATATTTGTCCACTTCCAAACGCGGTAACATATACAGTCGCGCAAATAACGAACGCAACTCAATATGTCTGGACAACAACCGGAACTGTTGTTGGGGGTAACGCCAAGGATACAATTGTGCTTGATTTCTCGTCATCGCTTACATCAGGCACTATAACAGTATATGGACAAAACGCCTGCGGAAACGGAACAACATCTTCAGTGCTTTCTTACACTTTCAACCCGGTTCAGACGGCAGACCTTTGTATGGTCAGTGTAGATTCAGCTTCATCTTATAATGAGATTTTCTGGACCAAGCCACTTGTAAACGGACTTGATTCTTTCCGTATATACAGAAGAGTTTCTGCAGTGTCTAATGTTCTGGTAGGAACAGTTGGTTATAACGATAACGCATATCTGTTGGATACTACAAGCGGTGCCGATCCTAACAGCAACTTCGAAGAATATACAATTACAACTGTAGACACCTGCGGTAACGAAAGCGATTCAACGTTTTTCCACCGCACAATGTTCCTTGCTCCTCCTGTTTACGGCGGAAGTACTGTTACACTCAACTGGAACCTTTATCTCGGTCAGACAGTGAATTTTTATCGTGTCTGGAGAGATACAACAGGAACCGGCACAGCGTGGGATATTGTGGATACGGCAGTGAATCCTAACGTAACAACATGGGTAGATAATAATCTTCCGGTAACTGCAAACTCCAACATTCTTTATCGTGTGGATGTTGACTGGCTCACCTCCTGCGATCCGAGCCGTGCAATTATTAATACTTCGCGTTCAAACGTAAAGGCTCAAATGGTAAACACAACAATTGGAATTTCCGCAATTGATATTTCCAATGAGATCCTGGTTTATCCGAATCCGGCAAAAGATCTGGTGACCATTCAACTGAGCAAGAACGCGAAGAACGCGGTTGTAGATGTACTTGATGTGCTTGGACAGGTTGTTTATTCAGCGCAGGCAAACGGCAGCGACAGATTGATGGTAAACACGTCAAATCTTGCAGCAGGGGTTTACTTCATTCGCATTAACGGAAACGAAACCAAGGCCCTTAAAAAGCTTGTAATAGAGAAATAATAAACACTTTCAAATTTTTTAGAAGACGGGATAAAAGATCCCGTCTTTTTCTTTTTCCATGAAAAAGGATTGACAATTTCAATTTATTTTTTTTTGACTGAATTAGTCAGTTTTGTTTTGATTCAAGGAATGAATTTTCACAATTCATTTTTCCTCCCTCACTGATAAGTTGTCTATCTTTGATTAGTGATCCCTCCCGCAAAGTATACAACAACATTATTTCTTTTTCTTTGTTCGATCATTTCTTTGTGCCAGACAAGCAGAAAGGATTCACTCATCGCCAGCCTTGCATTCGCAAAAGAAGACAGCAGCAGAGCAGATCTTCTTTATC